>JACIWR010000448.1 GCA_014360845.1 Anaerolineae bacterium | reverse complement strand
AATTGCCGGGGTGCGGGTCGGCGTGGAAGAAGCCATCCTCCAGAATCTCTTTGACGATCATTCGCGCGCAATTCAGGGCAATCTGGTGACGGTCCAAACCGGCGGCGTCCAGCGCCTGCACATCATCAATCTTGATGCCCCGGATGCGCTCGAAAACTATCACCCGGCGAGTGGTGTAATCCCAGTAGACCCGGGGGATGTAGAGATAAGGCTCGTGCGCGAAATTGCGGCGGAAACGCTCGGCGTTGTACCCCTCCCGCCGATAGTCCATCTCGGCCCGCAGGGTAAAAGCGAAATCCTCGGCGATCTCCGGCAGATCATAAAGCTCCCCTAACGGAGTCCGCTCCTGCAATAGCCGCGCCAGATCGAAAAATATCTCCAAATCGGTCTCGATAACCCGCTCGATATTGGGCCGCTGCACCTTGACCACCACCTCCTCGCCGCCGGGCAAGGTGGCACAATACACCTGGGCCAGCGAAGCAGCGGCCACGGGCATGGTCTCAAAAGAAACGAACACCTGCTCCAGAGGAGCGCCCAATTCCCCCTCCAACTCCCCTTTGACCACCTGCCACGGGGCCGGAGGCACTGTATCCTGCAACTTTTCCAACTCGGCGAGATAAGGCGGGGGGATGAGGTCGGGCCGGGTGCTCATAATCTGGCCCAGCTTGATGAAAGTAGGTCCCAACTCCTCAATGGCCAGACGCACCCGCTCCGGGGTAGTCAGATGCGGCTTTTCAGCCACCTCACGTCGCCCCCAGCGCCGCGATAAGGGGAGATAAGAGGCCAAATCCAACTGGTCCACCAGCTCACCAAAGCCGTATTTGACCAGCACGTAGATAATCTCCCGATAGCGTCGGAGATGTCTATAATGCCTTCCCCAACGTCTCATGAGCAGCTTCTCCCTCTTGCACGCTCTCAGGTTGGCCGGCCTTCAGCCGGGCGGCGGTGATGCGTGGCAGTGCCGCCCGCGCTGCCCCTTCCCCCGCGGCGATGATCTCCGCCGCCCGGGGAAAACTCTTGAACAAGGTGATGCTATCGTCCAACGGGGGACGGATCAGAACCTCTGGCTGCGCCTGGCGCAACTTCTGGGTCATAATGTGATTCTCCATCACACTCAGCGTGCGCCATAGAGTCTCAATGATGAGCTGCAACTGAGTGAGCCCAAACCCCTGGCGCTCCGCTTCCAGCACCTGGGGCAGCCCATTGGAACTCAGCGACGCATCCACCGCGATGACCACATCAGCCCCCATCCCACGCACGACATCGGCGGGCAGGTTGTTCAGCACACCCCCGTCCACCAGGAGATGCTCGCCCAGGCGATAGGGGGCGAAGACGCCCGGAAAAGAGATGGTAGCCCGCACCGCTTCCAGCACCGAACCCCGGTTCAAAATCACCTCCTGACCGCTGATCAAATCCACCGCCACCAGGGCCAGAGGTATCTCCAAATCGGCGAAAGTTTTCTCCCCCAGGAAAGTGGACAGGTACTCCAACACCTTACGTCCCTCGAAAAAGCCCCGCCGTGGTAAAGTCCGGTCCAGCAGAGTGATAAGATTGCGCACCCGACTCATGCGCAGGGCCTCTTGCTCTATCTGCTCCACGCTCAAGCCCGCGGCATAGACGGCGGCGATCACCCCGCCCATACTGGTCCCCGCCAGACAATCCACAGGCACCCCTTCCTGTTCCAACACCTTGAGCACTCCGATGTGGGCCAAACCACGGGCTCCACCCCCACTGAGCGCCAGACCAATGCGCGGTCGTCGGTCACATTCGGGCATTGATAGCTCACCTCCTGGCAAGAAACTGGACTCCCGACGTTGTCAAACAACCCCTTCGTGCTCTTTGTATCCTTTGGTAGGGCGTGACTACTCAGCCTATGCTCCAAGTCCCCGTCCCGGGGACGTTCCATGCGGCAAGATGCTGTCTTTTGCGCGGTTTTCTCAGCCGAAACGCCCCCGGGACGGGGGCTACGAGCCTGGGGAGGACAGTGCGCCTGCTAGCCTGAGTGTAACGGTAGGGCTTTTTGGCCCTGGCCTGGCAGAGTTCGGACAACTGCTCACAGTTGTCCGACCAACCGCCCAGCAGTTAGAAAAATTCTCAAGAGAAAATAGCCACCCCTATGGTCATTCGTTTATTCGTTCCACCCTTCGCTTACAGTATGCCGTCCGATCAAAATGTCAACCTATTCTGAACCATGCCGCCAAACAAGCGGTCACAGCCATTTTACACCGAAGCCCCCCACAGGTCAATCCCTCCCGCCTGCTCAGATGCGTTTCGGCAACTGTGGGGCAGGTTTCCAACCTGCACCTATCGCAGCGACCATAGGCCCTACCCATCCCTGTCCTCGCGCCAGCGCGCCTGTCCCATGCCCTTCGTCGTCTGATAACCCACACCAGCATAAAAAGCATAAGCCGCCAGCACACTGAGCATTGCCCGCCAATACTGATCGCCACTCAAAGCCACATAACGGCAATAACCCACCGCGCCAATCTGCAATCCACCCCCTTTGAAGGGCAAAGCCTGGGTCCGCAACCGATACCCTCCCACCGCCACCCTTTCGCTGGCAAAGCGCCGCACCTGAGGATTCAAAGTCACCGGCGACCATAGATTCCAGCGGTCCAGCAATCCGCCGAAGACCAGGTCCGGCAGGGGCACCGGCACAGTCATGTCCTGGGAGCGAAAGGCCGTCGGCGAAGCAAAGTGCAACGTCCAACGCCGGGGAATCGGCACCTGGGCCAGCAGAAAAGGAGCCGAGAGCTCCTGATACGAACTGCTCCCCGCCCAGGGATGCTCCGCTGAGTCCACCGTCACCGCCCGCACCACAAAGACCTCGTTATCCAGGTCCACCTCTCGCGGCAGGACGGGCAACACCTGCCGCAACCACACCTGCGACAAGTCGGCGCTGAGGAGAGTGTAGCGCAGAAAATAAGTCTCCTCCGGCGAAAGGGACATCTCCCCCTGCACAGGTCGCGCTCCCCACAGATTGGAACAGGTAAAAGGTCGCG
>JACIWR010000447.1 GCA_014360845.1 Anaerolineae bacterium | reverse complement strand
GGATTACCCCCAGGGGATGGTTTTGCGCCAACAAAGCGATCACCATGCCATCCCACCCGTATCCCACGGAGAAAGAGGAGATGAACCGACCGAAGAAGCCGGTAATTACCACCGCCCCGCCCAGGCCCGCCAAGGCCCCGCTCAGCAGCATGGCCAGGAAAGAACTGCGGCGCACGGGCATGCCGGCGTAGCGGGCAAAGAGAGGGTTGAAGCCCACCATCCGCAGCTCGTAGCCCACTTTGGTGCGGTAGATGAACCAAAAGGCCAGGAAAGCCAGCGCCAGAGCGATGAGAAAACCGATGTTCAACACCGAGCCGGGTATCAGACGGGGCAATCGGGCGGTAGCGTCCAGGGGATCGGTACCGGGCATGAAGGCCGTCGGCGACTTGAAGGGGAAAGCCACCAGATAAGCGGTGAAAAGGATGGCAATGTAGTTCAACATCAAAGTGCTGACCAGTTCGTTCACATTCCAGACGAGCTTGAGCATAATGGCCGGCAATCCCCACAACCCGCCCACCACCGTCCCGGCCAGCAGGCACAGCGTGATATGGAGAGGTGCCGGCAACCCATGAATGCTGAACCCTACCCAGGCCGCGGCGAAAGCGCCGACGTAAAGCTGCCCCTCCAATCCCAGGTTCCAGACGCTGGTGCCAAAAGCCACCGAAGCCGCCAGCCCGCTCAAAATCAGCACACTGGACCGGTCCAAAGTATCCGCCGTCTTGATGAAGCTGCCGAAAGCGCCGCGAAAAAGCGCTATGTAGGCGTCAATGGGATTTTTGCCGGAGATGAGGATCACCACAGCGCCGACAAGCAATGCCAGGATCAAGATAAAAGCATAATTGGCGGCCTGCACCCCCATCCGGATCAGCAAACTCTTGACCCGCTCTTTGACTGACATTTGCACCCCTTTCCAACCCCTGGTCAAGCTGTCGGGATGGTTCATTTTCCGGAGGAAACAGGTTTACACCGGTTCTTCTGAGCGTTTCTTGTCTCGGGCGAGTTCTCTGCCAACGAATAGACCCGCGGTGACGGTCATTCGTTTATTCGTTCCACCATTCGTTGACAGTGCGCTGCCCGATCCAGTCACCGGACAGTTTGAGAATGCCATGGCGAAGAGGCACTCTGCGCTGCATGGGGAGCAGTAGTCATCCTGAGCGGAGTGCGCCCCTGAGCGACAGCGAGGGGGCGCACGCAGTCGAAGGATGACGAAAGAACGAGCCCCGCATCCTTCGACTCCGCTGCGCTCCGCTCAGGATGCTTTCCCTTGACCGTGAGGCTGCTCCCTCGTACCCTGCGCAGCGATACTCGCTCAAAACTGTCCGGTAGCTAGCTGCCCGATGGAAATGTCAACCCCTTCTGAACCATCCCAAGTCATCTTCGACAATCCGTCATCCTTCCGCTCCCGCCGGGCCCCGGTTATTCACCCCGTCAGAGCATCCCCCCTACAGGTCCCGAAGCTCAGCGCCGGTCATCAAACGGCCCACCCGTTCGCGGATGGTCTCATCCACACGCCCCGCCTCGGTCAGACGTCCCTCGTACATCACCATCACCCGGTCGCTGAGGGCCAGCACCTCATCCAGGTCGGCGGAGATGAGCAGCACCCCCGCTCCCCGCTTGGCGTACTCCACGAGCATCCTGCGGATGGCCTCCGTGCCCGCGATGTCTATACCTCGCGTGGGTTGCGCGGCCACGACCACCTGCGCCCGTTCCGACCCCAGCTCCCGGGCCACGACCAATCTCTGCACATTCCCGCCCGACAAATTGCGCGTCGGCGACCGGAGTCCCGGGGTCTGCACCCCGAAGCGGGCCACCATCTCTTGCGCGTAGCTCAAAATCCGGCCCAGCGAGAGGGCGATCAGGCGCGAGTAGGGCGCGGTATAGTAGTTTATGGCGCTCAAGTTCTCCCACACCTGCGCCTCCAGGGCCACGCCCATGGAGTTACGATCCGCCGGGATGTGGGCCACCCCCGCCTCCCGTATCTGCCGGGTAGACAGATTCTGAATCTCCCGCTCTTTCAGTGTGATTCGACCGCGAGCGGCGGGGCGCAGACCCGTGATAGCCTCGGCTAACTCCGTCTGACCGTTGCCCTCCACCCCGGCAATGCCCACCACCTCCCCACAGCGGACCGTTAAATTGGCGTCGCGCACGGCGAGAATACCCCGCGCATCGTACACGTCCAGATGTTCCACCTCGAGGATGGGCTGCTCATCCTCGGCGCACTGGGCGCGCAAGGGCAAGTCCACCGTCTCCCGCCCGATCATCATCTCCGCCAGCTCGCGGTCGCTGGTCTCCGCCGTCTTAACCGTGCCCACAACCCTTCCCCCGCGCATCACCGTCGTTCGGTCCGAGACGGCCAGAACCTCACGCAGTTTGTGGCTGATGAACAGAATGGTCTTCCCATCCTCCGCCAGGCGACGCAGCATGGCAAATAACTCTTCCGTCTCCATATCCGTCAACACGGACGTGGGCTCATCCAGGATGAGGATGTCCGCACCCCTGTATAGAGCCTTCAATATCTCGGCGCGCTGTTGCTCGCCCACCGAGGCGTCCGTGACCGTTTTCTCCCCGTTCACCGTCAGACCATACCTGGCCGAAAGCTCATTCACCTCTCGCAAGGCCCGCTTCTGGTCTACGAAAAGGCCGCGGCGAGGTTCGACACCCAGCACGATATTTTGCGCCAGCGTATAGGAGGGCACCAACTTGAAATGCTGATGCACCATGCCGATACCCAGGGCGATAGCCACCCGAGCGCTGGGTATTTTGACCTCCTGGCCCTTCACGCGGATGCTTCCAGAATCTGCCCTCTCCAACCCGTACAGAATCTTCATCAGGGTCGTCTTGCCGGCCCCATTCTCGCCGACAATGGCCCGTATCTCCCCCTGCTCCACCGTCAGGCTCACATCCCTGTTCGCCACGACCCCGGGGAAGGTTTTCGTGATGTTGAGCATGGCTACTGCTTCTGACATAGGTCACTGCTCCAGGAGAGGGTGCGACGCACTCGCTTG
>JACIWR010000446.1 GCA_014360845.1 Anaerolineae bacterium | reverse complement strand
GGATGACTCCTGCTCCAAATGTAGAGCAGAGCGCCTCTTCGCCATGGCATTCTCAAACTGTCAGGTGACTGGATTGAGGATCAAAGAGCCAGCTCACAATCTCGTCCGGCAGGCTATCTCGTGAGCTGGTGGTGGTTACGAACACTTTGGATATCATCGAGTGCGGGCCTCCTGAGCGGAGCGTAGCGAAGGAGGCCCGCCGTTCTTTCTCCAGCCGCTCCAGCAACGCGTCTACTAAACTGCGCCGCACCACGACCAGGGCCCGGGGTGCGGCGCTGAGCAAATCCAGCGCAGGAGCCAGTCCCCCACCTTGTATGAGTTCCAGCGGCCCGATTTCATCCACGACCAGCAGGTCACAGCGGGCTTTGACCGCCGAGGCGAGGACCGCGTTGGCCCAGGGGAAGGCATCGGCAGTGAAATAGTAGCAGCCGACGCGAGGGCCGCCCAGGTCGCGGTCCTTGCGAGCCAGGACCCGGCGCTCATCGCCGGTCAAATTCACCCCCAGGATGCCGACCTTACGTCCCTCCTCCAGCAGGGCCGGGGTCAGCAAGCCGCCGCAGGTGAACCCCCGCGCTCTTGCTGCTTCCACCACTTTTTGGCAGACCGTTGTCTTCCCTGCGCCGATTTCTCCGCTAACCAGAGCGACCAACACGGCTAAGAAGCCTTCTTCACGTCCTTGAGCCAGTCATGGGGGATCAGGCAGATGAAGCGCAGCACTTCATCGCCGGTGTTCACGAACTGGTGAACCTCGTCGCCGGGGATGAAAACCACGCTCCCGGCTCGCAGGGGATACTCGCCAGTCTCGCTTCTCAACTTGCCCTCCCCGGCCAGGACAAATGCCTCGTGCTCGAACCAGTGAGGATGGTAAGGGGTGGCGTATCCGGGTTGGACCTCGAAGATGCGCATGGCGAAATGAGGCGCGCCGTCGTCCTCGGTGATCACCCAGCGGACGGTGACGCCGGGCACTCCTTCGACCTCTTGTGCTTCTACTTCACGGTAGTTTTTGATGAACATGGGACCTCCTGGGAATCGAATCTATAGTAGTGAGTTCAGTGTTGCGTGTTGCGTGTCGCGTGTGTTGCGTATTCCGTTTAGAGCGGCAGCCAGGTACCGAGGCCCAATTCGACAGCTCGCCGGTAGATGAGCGGGGCAGTGGCCATGTCGTCCAGGGCCAGGCCCAGGTTGGCGGTCATGGTCCGCTCTTCGGGCGACTGGCGCCCCGGCTTGCGACCGGTGACCAGGTCGCTCAGCTCGGCGTAGATGGGTGGAATGTCCTGGAAGTAGCCGATTTCCCTGTAATGCTCGAGCTGGGGCACGTCGTCGGTGCAGAACTTATCGGCCTCATGCATGGCGTCTGGATGCCAGTAGGAGTCGAAGTCCACCAGTGAGGCGAAGGCCCCGGCCTCGAACCAGCCCGGTTTGATGGTGGCGTGCGGCACTTTGAGGATGGGTCCGGCGGTGACCACGATGTCGCAGCCGATCACGGCCTGCTGCGGCTCCTGCACCGGTATAACCTCCAGCCCGAATTGCTCGCTCATCTCCTGCACGTAGCGGCGCTGGGCGTCGGGATTGATGTCGTAGGCCAGCACCCGCTTGATGGGGAAGAGCACTTGCAGCGCCTCCAGGTTGCTTCTTCCCTGCACGCCGCAGCCCAGGATGCCAACGACCTCGGAATCGGGGCGGGCCAGGTATTTGGCCGCCACGGCGGTGGCCGCGCCGGTGCGCTTGGCGGTGATCCACACGCAGTCCATCACCGCCAGCGGGATGCCGGTCTCGGGGTCGTTGAGGATGAGCAACCCGTTGATGTAGGGCAGGCCGCGCTTGTAGTTCTCCGGATAGCCGCTGACCCACTTGATCCCGGCGGACTTGAGGGCGGGGATGTAAGCGGGCATGGCGTGGATGAAGGCGTCGGGCATGGGGTGGATGCCGGGCTTGGGTGGCATCTCTACCCGGCCCTCGCCCTTCTCGCGGAACATCTGCTCCAGGGCGGTGATAATCTCGGCCATGCTCAAGCCGACGGCTGCGACATCGGCCTGGGAGAGGTAGAGCAGTTTGGGTTCGGGCATGGTGCACCTCCGTTATCAGCCGATGGAGCGGATTAAGCGGTTGCGAAACCCCTCGGCTTCACCGGCCCCATCGGCTTAATCGGCTGACCGGTATGGGCGATGTGGAGCGGGGATGGTAGGCATTGGTGGATTGGAATATGGGGGGCATCACGGAACCTCGTCAATTGAGGGCGGCTAGTTACAGCAGTTCGCTAAACTCTTCAACGGTCAACCCTGCTTTGCGGATCAGAGAGCGAAGCAAGCCAGGACCTAACTCGCGGTGATCAGGAATGGAAAGAGTGTAGATTGAGCCCGACCTGGTCATTACAACATGACTGCCCCGCTGGCGGGCTACCTCCCAGCCTGCACGTTCGAAAGCTCGGACAGCTTCTCGTCCCGAGACTCTCGGCAGTTCAGGCATAAGCTGGTACCTCAATTTCGTAGGTCTGAACGGTTAACGGCAGTCCCTTTTCTTTCCGCACCTCCAGACACAACTCAGCCGCCTCGTGAATGTTCTTCATTACCTCTTCCAAGGTTCTTCCCTGGCTCATGCAGCCGGGAATGGCTGGACACTCGGCGACGTACCAGCCCTCTTCATCCTGAAAAACTGTCACCAGCAGTTTCAATGTCTCCATGTTTTCCTCCAGGTGGCTTTCACCAGGATACCTCGCTAATACTACAGCCGCACTTGTCATTCTGAGGAGTGAAGCGACGAAGAATCCCGTTATATGGCAGCAATTTCCACCGCTGCAACGAGATTCTTCGCTCCCTTCGGTCGCTCAGAATGACACTTTTAGGCGAAGTGCGGTTGTAGTACTAAGCCTGCTTTCGACAGTTGAGTTCGGTTCAAGGCAATAGAAAACCTATCCCTGAACCGGTGATATTTTTCACATTAACAATCGAGCCACCGGCCAGGGCCAATAGGGCGAGTGTGAGGTGTGACTGACATCAAGCGGCTCCAG
>JACIWR010000445.1 GCA_014360845.1 Anaerolineae bacterium | reverse complement strand
GAGGAGCAAAACCATGAGTCAGACGGTGACTATTGACGGTTCAACTCTCACCGTGGATCAGGTGGTAGCCGTGGCCCGGGGGGCGGCGGTGCAACTCTCCCCCGCGGCGATCCCCGGCATCCGGCGGGCCCGGCAGGCGGTAGAGGACCTGGTAGCCCGGGGCGAGATCGTGTACGGCATCACCACGGGCTTCGGTGCTTTCAAGGACCGCATCATCTCCCCGGCCGAGGTAAAGACCCTGCAACGCAACATCGTCATGAGCCATGCCGTGGGCGTGGGCCCTTTGCTGCCCACCGAGGTGGTGCGGGCCATGATGCTGGTGCGTGCCAACACGCTGGCCAAGGGTCATTCAGGAGTGCGTTTGGAGACTCTGGAGACCCTGTTGGCCATGCTCAACCGCGGTGTGCATCCCCTGATCCCGTCTCAGGGCAGTCTGGGGGCCAGTGGCGATCTGGCACCGTTGGCGCACATGTCTCTGGTGCTCATTGGCGAAGGGGAAGCGGAGTTCCAGGGGGAACATCTACCGGGCGGGGAAGCCCTGCAGCGTGCCGGGTTGCAGCCCCTGGAACTGGAAGCCAAGGAGGGTCTGGCTCTGACCAATGGCACAGCCCTGATGACCGCTCTGGCCGCGCTGACCACCCGTGAGGCGGAGAATTTGAGCGCCGTGGCCGACATCGCCGGCTGTCTTAGCCTGGAGGCGCTCCACGGCACTCCCAAGGCTTTCGACGCGCGTATCCATGCCGCCCGTCCCCATCCCCGGCAGATAGAGTGTGCGGCTTATCTGCGTCGCCTGATCGAGGGCAGCCAGTTCACCCGGCCCGATGACCCCCTCAACGTGCAGGATGCTTATACCCTGCGCTGCATCCCCCAGGTGCACGGCGCGGCGCGCGATGCCATCCTCTACTCCCGCTGGATGACCGAGATAGAGCTCAACTCGGCCACCGACAACCCGCTCATCTTCTTCGACGAGGACGGCAAGGTCACGGTCATCTCCGGCGGCAATTTCCACGGCGAACCCATCGCCATCGCCATGGACTACCTGGCCATCGCCCTCACCGAGTTGGGCAATATCTCCGAGCGCCGCCTGACCCGCCTGACCGACGAGGCCAGCAACCGCGAGACCCTGCCCGCTTTTCTCATCAAGCACGGAGGGCTGAATTCGGGGTTTATGCTCACCCAGTACACGGCGGCAGCCCTGGCCAGCGAGAACAAGGTGTTGTCTCACCCCGCCAGCGTGGATACGATTCCCACTTCGGCCAATCAGGAGGACCATGTGAGCATGGGGCCGATAGCCGCCCGCCAGGCGCGGGAAATCGCCGGCAACGTGGCCACTATCCTGGCCATTGAACTCTTCGCCGCCGCTCAGGGGATTGACTTCCGCCGGGAGCGGCTGGGGGGCAACCCTCGCCTGGGCAAGGGCACGTCGGCGGCCTATGCTCTTATCCGCGAGCGAGTGCCCTTTCTCGAAAACGACGCCATCATGTACCGGCACATCCAGGCCGTGCGCGAGTTGGTGGTCAGCGGGGAGTTGGTGGCAGCTGTGGAGAAAGCGTTGGAGACCTGAGGAGGGGGCATTCCGTAGTGGCAGGAGGGATGCCTGTTGCATCGCTGAGGCGCAGAGGATGCAAAGGGAGGGAAAAGCGCTACGAACTCGGTGTCCTCTGCGGCGAAATACCCAAATCGTTTCTTGGGGCAGACAAACCTCTGTCAACGAATATCTAACGGATAAACATACGGATATACGGTGGTGGTCATTCGTTTATTCGTTCACCATTCGTTGACAATACACTAAAAGTACAGAACTGCTGAAACTCTCACACAAGGAGGAAAAATGGTGAATCAATCCGCTCTGGACAACATCTTCGCCCGGCGGAGCATCCGCCGCTACACGGATCAACCCGTCAGCGAGGCAGAGATCAAGACGCTTTTGGAAGCCGCCATGGCCGCTCCCTCGGCCTCAGACCGCAGGCCGTGGCACTTCATCGTCGTGCGACAGCGGGCCACGCTGGACGCGCTGGCCCAAAGTCATCCTTACGCCAAGATGCTGTTCGAGGCCCCGCTGTGCATTGTCCCCTGCGCCGACCCGGCCATCTCCGAAGCCTGGTGGGTACAGGACTGCAGCGCGGCCACAGAGAATATCCTGCTGGCCGCCACGGCCTTGGGTCTGGGCTCGGTGTGGATCGGCGTCTACCCCCGTGCGGAGCGAATGAACGCTGTGCGGGAGGTGCTGGGCATTCCAGAGTCCATCGTGCCCTTGTGCCTGATCCCCATTGGCCATCCGGCTGAGCGCAAACAGCCGCGAACCCGCTACGACGCCTCGCGGATACACCGGGAGCAGTGGTAAACACTTCTGCGAAAGCACGCACCACTCCCCAGGCCCTCCTGAGCGGAGGCCCCGCCAGGGACGTAGTCGCAGGGTGGCGCAGCCATCTTCCTAACCCGGCCTAGCCGGAGCCAAGAAACCTTACCACCAAGGACACAAAGGGCACGAAGGGGACCACATTTTTTCCCGTGAGCGTCTTTAGAGTCCTTCGTGTCCTTTGCGGTGAAATTCTTGCCCCACGAGCAAGGATCTCACTTGGAAAGTACTAACTGTGGGGAGACTGTCCCTCGACCCGCTCAGGAGCGGCTTAGCTCTTATCCTTTTCCTCTTCCGAAGATTCCTCGTCCTTGCTGGAGAGGGCACTGCGAAAATCGCGGATTGCTTTGCCCAGTGCCTCTCCTACTTCTGGCAGGCGTCCCACGCCAAAGATGAGGATAACGATGAAGAGGATAATCAACAGTTCGGGCACACCCATCCAACTTGGCATAGTTCCTTTCCCCCTTTTGAACCATTTTAGTGCTGGTAATCGGCCACAGAATCACACTGAAATTTCTGTGCTTTTCTGTGTGCTTTCGTGTGTTTCTGCGGCTGGAGGCTTGAAGTCCGCATTCTAAGAGTTCGCGTTACTACTCAGGCTAGCAGGCGCACTGTCCTCCCCAGGCTCGTAGCCCCCGTCCCGGGGGCGTC
>JACIWR010000444.1 GCA_014360845.1 Anaerolineae bacterium | reverse complement strand
TAGATACGGAGGAAGAGATTCCCAATCAGCAGTGGCCGCCAGGACCTTCAAGAATATACGATAGTCATGGTAGTCCAAAATGACCTCTATCACTTTGCCTGAATCGTCATAAACCAACTTGGGTGGGGTGTGTAACGTTACAACCTCGCTCGTCGTTCCCATTGGTCCTCCTTCCAGCGCACGCCGTTCATAACCGTTCTCATCTGACGATGACGACAAGCCCAGACTTCCCTTATTCCCCCTGACAGCGGTGTTCTGCCAGGAACACCGACGGCTCGTAATATTCAGCCAGAAGTTCTTCCGGCCCCCAGCCATAAGCCTCCCACACGCCAGGGACGTGCGGCCCTTTCAGCAGGCCAAAGTGCAGGCGGGATGTCTCCAACTCCTCGTCGGCCTCGGCCAGATAGCCGATTTCCTGCCCGCCACTGACCACTTCCCGTTCGCGGACCAGGAAGGCAATGGGTTCCAGGTGACCGTAGATGGAGCGGAAAACAGTGCCGTCGCCCAGGCGGTGCTCTATGACGATGACGCCCTGGAATCCGGGGACAGTACCCGCGTAAGCCACGTATCCCGGCGCGACGGCCAAAACCGAAGTGTAGGCCGGTAGCTGGACCTCCTCCCCCAACAGCACCTCGCTGCCGTCCTGGCTCTTCGTACCAAACTGACGATCCACCCGATAATCGCTCACCGGGTCCACCAGGCACTCCGCCGTCGGATATTGGGGCGGACGCTGGCCGCGAAAGGCCCAAAACAGGCACAGCGCACACAACACCGCGTACACGCCCAGCAACACCGCCACCCGGCGGGGATCGTACCGGACGGTGGGCAGCTTCTGCTTCGAGCCCAAGGTCGCTTCATCCTGATCCTGGGGCATTTTGATCTATCTTTCCCCCCGTTACCCGGATCCGCGTTTCTTCTACAACAACTACCCGGCCACTCATTGTTTCTTCCGGCACGGCGGCCAAGACTCGTTTCAGGGCGTGCCAACTGTTTATTGGCGTCGGACGGCGCAGGCGAATCAACACCACCCCACCATGTTCCTTCAGCGGGTATCCAAGAATCTGGCCGAAGTCCTTGTCGTGCGTGACGATTATCCGGCGGTCACGCAGAGCCAGAGCGATGATCTCGTCATCTCCTGCGCCAGCCAAGCCTATGGCCCTCACATCTTGTACATCATGGCCAGCCGCCTGCAATTTCTCTATGACCAGACGAGCTACGTTCTCATCTGTGACGAACCTCATGCCACAGCCTCAGTAGGCAGGATAATTTCCTCCTGGGCGATAGTACACGCTGCATAGTTAATGGCCGCCAGGACATCCTCGCGCTCCAGGTTGGGATACTGGTCAACGATTTCATCAATCGCCATACCTGCGGCCAGGAGTTCCAGGATAAACTGTACTGAAATCCTGGTTCCTTTGATAATGGGCTTGCCGCCCAGAATCTTCGGATCGTAGGTGATTCGCTCTAACATGCTACCCTCCACTGCCAAACGCCTGCTGGATGGCCTCACCCATCGCCTGAAGGACGTTATGATACAGGACGTGGCGGTCCAGTGCCCGCGGGTGCACGCTGGCCAGCACGATCATCACGTGGCTATCCATCGCCGCAGCAGGGATCACCCCCGCTTCCAGCGCGTCCACGATGGCCCGCGCCACGGCCGATTGAGTGGGACCGTATATCATGTTCGCCTGGCGCAGGTTCTTCTGCTCCAGCGTGGGCAGGATAAGCGTTGGCGGGCGGACGGTGAGATTGGGCTCCAGAATCGTGGTCAGCGCCTCGCGGCGGTGTAATGGGTACGTGAGCTGGTAGGCATAAACCTCGCCCAGTGGTGAGTCCTTCGGCCCGGCGATGAGATCGAGTTGCACGCGCTCCAGCTCCTCACCGGCCGCGCCGGTACCCAATCGCAGCCCGGCCTGACGAATGGTCTGCGGCGACAGTTCTAAGTCGCCAAAGCGTTCTTCCAGGGGCCCAGTAGGGACCTGGAAATCGGGATAGGAGCTCTGCACCTTGCCCAGCTTTTCCAGTTCCATCTGAATCTCGGCCCGGTCCTCGTGCAGCAGCGCGCCGCCCACGCTCTTCAACGGCCTGCGGGGACGTCCGGCGTCCACGCCCATCATCTTCAGCGCCTGCTTGACCGCCACGCCGCCCCCGTAGCGGCAGAAAATGCGCGAGAGCTTCTGCACGCTGCGTTGTAGCTGGCGAGCGCGGGGCAAATCACCAGCCTGCACGGCGGCAAAGACCTGCTGCCACACCTCCGGGTAGACCTGAGCGCTGGCCAGGATCATACCGCTGGCCCCGCCGGACAAAGCGTTCAACACCACCTCGTCGTGGCCGACGAAGACGTCAATGCGGTCGCCGCAGAACTCCAGCACCTCCATCATGTAAGTCAGGTCGCCGGAGCTATCCTTGAGGCCGACGATGTTGGGAATGTCGGCCAGGTCCTCGACGACGCGACGGGGCAGGTAGGCATCCATCACCTGGGGGATGTTGTACAGAATAATGGGGATGTCCACAGCGCGGGCGATTTCATAGAAGTGCTGGTACACGCCCTTGTCCGAGGGGTGCAGGAAGTACGGGGTAACGATGAGACAAGCGGTAGCTCCTGCCTCTTGCGCATCCAGAGCCAGCTCAATGGCCTGTCGCGTGGACGGTGCACCCGCCCCGGCGATGACCGGCTTGCCCCCCGCTTCCTCGACGGCGATCTCCACCAGTCGTTTTTGTTCTTCCCTGGTCAGATACGGGAATTCGCCAGTAGTTCCGCAGGGTACCAGGCCATCTACGTGGGGCAATACATGGCGAATCAGGTGGCGGAAAGCCGCCTCGTCAACGTTCTCCTCCTTATCGAAAGGCGTCACCAGGGCGGGGAAGACGCCCTTCATCCACGGTACTTTCACTGGCATATTGTGGGGACCTCCTTGTCGGTTTCTATGTCGTCAGAGGCTTATACCAATTGTCCATTCAAGAACCGTATTCTCCGAGGGGATGGTTCAGAATGGGTTGACACTTGAATCGGGCAGCATACTGTCAACGAATGGTGGAACGAATAA
>JACIWR010000443.1 GCA_014360845.1 Anaerolineae bacterium | reverse complement strand
CCGCAGTGCAACTGCGGGACAGATCCTCCGCTCGCGGAGTCCAACTCCGCGAGATCAGGAGGCCAGAGCACAGCAGCAACTCCCCCCGAAAGTGAAATGCCCCCGATACTCCCTCGGTTGGCAAAAAAGTGAAAGTGTGGTATTATAAACGCAATCCGGTGGGGGGTAGCACCACGTTTAATCGTGGCACACTTCGTCGGCCACAGAATCACACCCACTTGCACGAGCGTTGTGGAGAAATCTGTGGCAAAGCCGAATGTCCACAGTCCAGTGGGGCGCTCCCCGATGGGGAATCCCCCGCCTATCACGGTATTAAGGACAAGACATGCGCTGTCTAGTCATCTCCGATATCCACGCCAACCTCGCCGCTTTCGAGGCTGTTCTGGACGACGCCGGTGAGTTTGACGTGATTTGGTGCCTGGGCGACATGGTGGGCTACGGTCCAGACCCCAATGAATGCATCGAGTTGCTGCGTACCTTCCCGCACGTGTGCGTCGCAGGCAATCACGACTGGGCAGTTCTGGGCCGCTTGAATCTGGGGGATTTCAATCCCGATGCCCAACGCGCCAGTCTGTGGACACGGCAGAAATTAACCCCCGACAACCGGGCTTATCTGGAATCGTTGCCCGTCAGTCTGGTCAAGGAAGAGGACTTCACCCTGGTGCATGGCAGTCCCCGCCAGCCCATCTGGGAGTACATCCTGTACCCCTCCGTCGCTCTGCCCAACTTCGCTCACTTCGATACACACTTCTGCTTCGTCGGTCACACCCACGCCCCGGCCATCTTCCGCTCTTCTCAGAATGAGAACGGCCAGACCATCTGCGAATCCCTCATGGTGCCCTACTCCAGCCTCATCCCCCTGGGAGAAGAGCGCCTGATCATCAATCCAGGCAGCGTGGGCCAACCCCGCGACGGAGACGCCCGCGCCAGCTACATTATCCTCGATACCGAGGCCCTCACCTTTGAGTACCGTCGCATCCGCTACCCAGTAGAAGTAACCCAGACCAAGATGGACGAAGCTCATCTGCCCGTGCGTCTGATCACGCGCCTTTCCTACGGCTGGTAACTCAAAGGCGGCCTCGGGGAACCTCCAGGCCCGCTCTCACGTCTTAATAGCAAATCGGACAGGCCGCAGGATGTCTCTCGCTCCTGCGACTGGATAGTCCATCGCACATGAGGAGGAGAACATGGCAAAAAAGAGTTTATTGTTTCTGGGACTGGCTGTGCTCACGGCGCTGACCGTCACCGGTTGCTTATCTCGTGCCGAACCGGCTGCTCCCATGGAAGCAGTCGTGGTGGAAGAAACCACTCGATCGAAAGCAGAAGCCCCGGCAGTAGGGTACGACTACGACGCCGTGCTGAGTCTGCCCCAGGAACGCATGATTATCCGCACGGTGGAGATGGAACTCATCGTGCACGACACAGAGGCCACCCTGGAGACGGTGCGCGCCCTCACCGCTGAGTTCAACGGCTACATCGCTTCCTCCCACTTGTGGCACGAACAAGGCGTCCTCGCCGCCCGCCTGACCATCCGCGTGCCGGCTGAGGACTTGAACACCGTCCTGGAACGACTTCGTACTCTGGGCCAGGTGGAGAGCGAGGACCAATCCGGTGAAGATGTGACCGAGGAGTATGTGAACTTGGAAGCCCGCCTCAAGAACCTGGAACTGGCCGAGCAGGAGTTACAGGAGTTGCTCCAGACCCGCCAGGAAACGGGGAAGACTGAGGAGATTCTGGAAGTCTACCGCGAGCTGATCAACATCCGGGGACAGATTGAGCAGATAAAAGGGCGCATGCAGTATCTGGAGAACATGTCGGCCATGGCCACCATCAACCTCACCCTGACACCGGACGCTCTGGCCCAGCCGGTGGTCATCGGGGGCTGGCAGCCTCAAGGCACGGCCCGCGACGCCACCCGTACTCTGATCAAGACTGTGCAGTTCCTGATAGACGCCAGCATTTGGATCATTATCTTCGTCATCCCGACGTTGATTCTCCTGGCTCTGCCTTTCGTCGTACTGGCGCTCATTGTCCGCGCCTGGCGGCGCAGGAGAAAGAAGCGCACAGCATCTTGACCCCCAGTTAAGTAAGTGCCCGGCCCCCATTCAGGAGCCGGGCACTTTTTCCACAGCCCTCAGCAGAGCGATCTTCACCCGCGGGTTCTCCTTTTCCAAAAGGCGCAAAATCCTGCCCATCGCCGCCCGCCGGGAATCGGCGGCCACGGGGCACGCGCCGGCCACGACCGGGACGCCGCCCGTCTGCACGTAGCGTACTATCTCTTTCTCCGGCACGAGGTAAAGAGGCCGGATCACTGTGATGGCTCCGTCGAAGAAGTCAACGCGCGCGGCCATCGTCTCCAGGCGACCGTGATAGACCAAATTGAGAAGCGTGGTTTGCGCCACGTCGTCGGCGTTGTGGCCCAGGGCGAGCTTGTTACATCCCAGCCGCTGCGCGGTCAGGAACAGAGCCTTACGCCGCCGCCAGGCACAGTGGAAGCAGGGCGACTGATTCTCTCGCCGGGGCTGACCGGTGGCCGGCTCCAGCGGCACCAGTTCGTAATCCACACCTAGCTCCCCCAACCACCTCTCCAGCTCCGCCAGATTCACCTGCGCCTGGCAGGCCTCGTCCCTGGTCAGGACGTGCACTGCCACCAGACGGTAGCGCTCCACTCCCCGTCGCCGGAGGAGGAGGTCCAGGAGGGTGTTGCTGTCCTTGCCCCCTGACACGGCCACGGCAATACGATCCCCGTCGGCCAGCAGGTCATAAGTGCGGCAGGCTTTGTTCACTTTTTTCAGCAGGTAATGCGCCAGGCGCTCAGGTGAAGGGGTGTCCATTGTGCCTAACCTCAATCCAGTCCCCGGACAGTTGCGGTCATCTTTCGGCTCCGCTCAGGATGCCTCTCCCGACTACGCTCTGGATGCATCCTGAGCGGAGTGCGACCCGGAGCGACAGCGGAGGGTCGCACGCAGTCGGAGGATGCATCCAACCGGATTCCGCATCCTTCGACTACGCTCGCTGTGCTCGCTCCGCTCAGGATGCCTCTCTCGACTACGCTCGCTGTGCTCGCTCCGCTCAGGATGCCTCTCCCGACTACGC
>JACIWR010000442.1 GCA_014360845.1 Anaerolineae bacterium | reverse complement strand
GCACCCCACCATCACCACGAGTTGACTTGTTAAGGATTCTAGGGTATAATTTGACATAGTAAAAGGAGAATGTCTTGAATGTCGGCAGCACTGTGAGGCGCAGTGCGGATGCTTTTTCTCTTTGAGTAACTGAAGGAGGCCTGTGATGAAGACCAGTGCACCCAAAACCATTGTTCTGGTAGTGGTGGTGATGACGTTTGTCGCGCTCGGCGCTGGCGGATGCACGCGGTCCAAGTCTGGTGGTGTCGTCCCCAGTTCGGTGGAAGGTACTCCCCAGGCCACGTCAGCGGTCGTGGGCCCAGAGGGTACCGTAGTATCTGCCGAAGAGACCACCGCACCCGCCGAAATGCCGACCGAAGTCTGGCTGACAGCACAGGCCAACCTCACCCCAACAGCCCCTGCGCCTACTTCTACCCCCGAGGTCGTACCTACGGCCACACCAGTGCCGACAACTCCTGCTCCGGGACAGACCACCACTTACGTTGTGCAATGGGGCGATACCCTGTACTCCATTGCCCTGCGCTGTGGCACAACGGTAGACGCCATCGTGCAGATGAACAACATCGCGGATCCCAACTCCATCCGCGCTGGGCAGCAGCTCACCCTTTCTTGTGCAGAGACACCTGCCACCACTGTCGAACATATCGTCAAGCCGGGTGAGAACCTGTTCCGCATTGCGCTGATGTACAACACCACCGTGGAAGCTATCGCTACCGCCAATGGCATCGTCAACCCTTCATACATTTGGGTCGGACAGCGCTTGGTGATACCGCAGGGGGCGGGTACACCACCGGCCGAGGGCGGGCGCTACCACGTGGTGCAGCCCGGCGAGACGCTCTACGGCATTGCGCTACGTTATGGTACTACCACTGCGGCCATCGCCGTGGCCAATGACCTCTCCAATCCCAATTTGATCTACCCGGGACAAACACTGCTCATCCCCTAGCCGGCGTGGACTTCAGTACCTCTGACGGCTAGACCAAAAGAGCGCGGCTGATACTCCAGTACGGCGGTTCGCAGCGCGTGCTTACTTCGGAGTGCGTTTTCGGCGCCGGAGTCCGCACCACGCGCCTGTCTGTCAACTTTCGCCAAACTCTTTTACTCCGCTCTTTCCACGTCTCTGCGGTGCCCAGAAAATCGTTCATGGCGACGCCGGGCACTGGTGGGCCATCACCAAAATCACAAAATCCATAAGCAGATTTGACTTTTTGCCCGACTGGTTTTAAAATAAGACTCCATTTGGAAGCTTTGAACCTTTCGACCGAGCTGGGGGTATTATTACAGCGGGGGATAACAGTGGGTTCATCTTGGTTGACAGCCAAATCTATCGAAGAGGATAGAGCACTGATCGCGCGCACGCGGGAGGGAGATTACGCCGCTTTCGAGACTCTGTACAACAAGTACAAGGGGCAGGTCTACCGTACGGCGCTGGCCATTGTGCGGGATCAAGGGGCTGCCGAAGACATCTTGCAGGATTGCTTCATCAGGATGTACACCCACATTGAGCGCATTGATAGTTCCCTACCCCTTATCCCTTGGCTGTACCGAGTCACCGTCAACCTGAGCTATAACTGGGTGACCCGGCGCAAAAAATGGCTTACTCCCTTGGAAGCCGTAGTTGATCGCCTCACCATGTCTCCTCGTACCTCGCCGGAGCAGGTGGTAGAAGAGAATGAACTGCAACAGGCGGTACAGGAGGCTATCTACACGCTGAACTTTGACCAGCGCGTCGTTCTGATCCTTTTTTACCTGACCAATT
Source organism: Anaerolineae bacterium (assembly GCA_014360845.1). Classification (GTDB taxonomy): domain Bacteria; phylum Chloroflexota; class Anaerolineae; order JACIWR01; family JACIWR01; genus JACIWR01. The sequence goes on along the minus strand of JACIWR010000442.1, from coordinate 1,341 downwards.
TCAGCATTCGGGAGATTGCGTATATCCTCGATGTGCCGGAAGGCACGGTCAAATCCAGGCTCCACTATGGACGCGAGAACCTGAGACGAAAACTGTTGAGCGATCACAGGTTCTCCCTAGGAATGGCGTATGAATTGCCGTAGATTAGTACCAGACGTGCGTCGTGATGACGAACTCGATAGACTGATTCGCTGGGCTCTCTATGGTTTGGTGGCCGGTGCACAGCCATCACCGCAGGTCTGGCACAATGTGCGCGAACAACTGGCGCCATCCTCGGCTCAGTTGGCCGCCCCAGAGCGCAGAGAGTATTCTCCCTGGCAGCGCTCCGCTCGCGGGTTGTGGAATTGGACGACCGATGCCTTGTCCAATTTTTTCACCCAGGAGTGGGACGACCGCTTCGCTAGGCAACGCAATTCCCGACGCTGGCGCGATTACCTGGCCCTGGCTATGCCGTCTACTATTACGATGATGATGGCAGCTTGCTGAGGTACATCTGATTTCCCTTTTTGGATGGTTATGTCCAGAAACACTTGGCTCGTTATAATAATCATCGTCCTGCTGGTACTCTGCTTAGCCTTGAGTTGCTGTGGCGGATTTCTTACCCTCTATTATGCTCAGCAACGAGGCTTCCTCAGCACGCCTGCGGCTACTCCTTTTTCTGGCATACCACCGACCCCGGAAGGTATATCCACTCCCTTTCCTTCTCCGGCCCATGCCGGGGGTACTCTACGGCTTCCCGGCTCCGAGCCGGTTAGTCTGGACCCGGCCGTAGCCGGTGATTTGCGCTCACACGAATACATCAGTAAAATATTCAGTGGCCTGGTGACTCTGGACGAAAACCTGGAAGTGGTGCCCGACATTGCTGAACGTTGGGATGTCAGTGCCGACCGGACGGTCTACACCTTCTATTTGCGCCGGGACGTCCGTTTCCATGACGGCAAGCCGGTCACTGCGCACGATGTCAAATACTCCATCGAGCGCTCCTGCGATCCGGATGTGGCGGGCGATAATCCCGTGGCCAGCTCCTATCTAGGTGACATAGTCGGCGCGCTGGATAAACTGAACCGACGCGCCGATGAGGTCCGTGGCGTGGAGGTGGTGGACGACTACACGCTGCGCATCACCATTGATGCTCCCAAATCTTACTTCCTCTCTAAGCTGACCTATCCCACGTCCTATGTGGTGGACAGGGACAATGTGGAGAGTGGCCGGGATTGGACGCAGGAGCCCAATGGCACGGGACCGTTCCGCCTGGTGGAGTGGAGCGACGAGCGCATCGTATTGGCTGCCAACGAGCATTTCTACAGGGGCAGGCCACTCCTCGACGAGGTCGTCTATGAC
>JACIWR010000441.1 GCA_014360845.1 Anaerolineae bacterium | reverse complement strand
TCCGGTTTTTCGATGCGTACTGTTTTTAACTCCATCGGTTTCACCTCCTGCGTTAATTTGTTGGTCGGGTTGCCAACCCGACCTACGGTTTGATTTCAGCCAGGGCCTGGATGGCTTCGGCGTAGTGGGGATTGTATTGCACGGCCAGTTCGAACTCCGCGCGCGCCTGGTCCACGTCGCCCAGGCCCAGGTAAGCCCTCCCCCGGTAGTAATGTAGTTCCTCGATGTTGGGCGTTTGGGCCAGGACGCTCGCGCTCAAGTCCAACACCTTCTGGTACTCACCCAGGGCGTCGTAGGCGATGAACGGTCCAAACTGATACCACAGCATCCGCCGGGGCAAACCGATGTCCAGGGCGTGCTGGTAAGCGTCTGCAGCGGCGGCGTATTGGCCCAGACCCACGTAGCTGGAGCCCAGATTGAACCAGGCGAAGACGTCGCCGATGGTATCCACCTCCTCCTGCGCCCGCGTGACGGCCTCCTGGTACATGGTGAGGTCATCGGTCTCATCGCCGAGAATGGCCTCCACCACCGGTTGCTTTTCCGGGGAGTAGACGACCACATAGGCCCGGTTGAACACGCGCCAGCCCTCATCGAAATCGGCGTAGGTCAACCGCTCGTTGGGGCCGGTGAGGGAGTCGTGGGTGATGAACACCTTTTCTGCCTCGTCGTACCCTCGCACCAGGCGGTAGTGACCCATGCCGGGATCGTCCTCTGGGACGTGCCACTGTTCCACGATCACCGGGATGCCGTTGCTAAGCAGGCTTTTCAAAACCTCCTCCCGGCCATTGACGCGGACCACAGCGCTCAATCCCAGGCTCTGCACGTAGGCGGCCATCTCCTGCGGGTTGATGTTTTTGTCCTCAGCATCGGGACGCAGGACGGCGGCGACGTCGCTTTGGGTTTCTGCCCTTTCGTAGTAGCTGAGGCACATGGCTACAGTGGCCGGGCCGCAGTTGTTCCACGTCTGCCAGAAGTGACTCATCGGCTCCAGAAGGACCTGGGCGGCTACGGGGGTGACGAAAGGCGTCGGGGTGGGAGTGGGAGTGGGCGACGGCGTCGGCGTAGCCGTGGGCGTGGCGGTATATGTGGGGGCTGGCGACGGCGTCGGAGTAGCACCGGCCACTGCCCGCGCCTGGGCCGGATGGAAGATGCCCTGCGCGCTGACCAGAGTACGATAGACGACCAGGCCGCAAACTCCCAGGACAAATAGCACCAGGGCCACGATCAGCACCGAGGCTATGGCGGAAAAGGCGGTCCCGCCGCGCCGGGGAGCCGCTCCGACGGGCAGTGCTGGCGAGGGGGACTCTTGTCGTGCCGGAGGCTGGACAGGCGTTTCGGCGGCAGCCGCCGCGAAGCGCAGGCACAACCAGTACTCAGCGCTCAGACAGCGCTCTCGCTGCTGTTGGGTAGCGATGCGTTGGGGTTTTCCGTCCGCATAACAGCGATTGCGGTAACTGGCATAGGGTTGCCCTGGGCTACGTCGCTCAACGGTCCCCAGGTATGGACACATCATTTCATTCACGGTTCACCGGGTTAGGCTTGCGCCCGTCAGTCGCTCAGCTCCTGCAGAGCTTCTTGGGCGGCGGTATAGTTGGGATTGCGGGCTAATGCCGCCTGATAATCCGCCGTGGCCTGGTCAAGCTCTCCCAACCCCTGATAGGCCCGGCCCCGCAAGTAATACATCTCCTCCAGGCCGTTGGTTTGATGTATGATCGCTGTCGTCAGTTCGATGGTGCGCTGATAATCGCCGAGGGCGTTATACACTTCCAGCGGCTCGTAATGGTACCACAACAGGTGGTCGGGCAGGCCAATGGCCATAGCTTGCTCGTAAGCCTGTCTGGCTTTTTCGTACTGATGCAGGGCGGCGTAATCATCGCCCAGGTTGAGCCAGGCAAAAGCGTTGCCCGGCTGATCATCTACACGGGCCAGGGCCACATCCAGCGCGCGACGGTACATCGTCTCTTCGTCGTAATCCTCGCCCAGGATGGCAGCCACAATCGGCTCCTGTTCAGGGCGGTAGACGATCAGATAGTGGCGGTTGAAGGCTTGCCAGCCGGCTTCGAGCATCTCGTGGCTGAGTCGCAGGTCGGGTCCTCCTAGAGGGTCGTGCATGATCAATTTCTGTTCATCGGCGTCAAAGCCCCGCAGCACCCGAAAATGTCCCATGCCCCCTTGATACTCGATCCAGATTTCGACGATTGCCGGAATTTTGTTGCTCGCCAACAGGATCAGGCGTTCGGGAGTGCCCTCCATCACCAGTCTGGTGCTCAAACCCTGGGCTCTCAGGTAAGCGGCCAACTCGTCGAGGCGGACGTTGATGTCCTGGGGAGAGGGCCGGAGCACTTGTGCTATCTGCGTTTGTGATTGGGTGATGCCGAAATGAGCCAGGACCATGGAGATGCTGGCCGGGCCACAGTTGTTAAGGTATTGCGATACGTAGGGTAGAGAGTTGATCAGGACAACACCTGTGGTGGGTGGGCGGCGCACGGGAGGTGTGGGGCTGGGCGAAGCAGTGGGGGTGGAGGTGGGCGTCGGCGAAGGTGTGGCGCTGGGGGTGGCTGTGGGCGTTTGTGTGGCCGTCGGCGAGGGGATGGCGGTTGGCGTGTTTGTGGGGCGCGCAGCGATGAACATGAAGACAGACGGCTGTTCCCCTGCTCCGGCGGACAGCGCGCCCCCGAGAGCTGCGATCAGCAAAGCCCCTATGCTCAGCATGGTCATAGTCGGCACAGATAGCGTGAAAGCCCGCCCGGCTGCGGCGGCCCCTCCCGCCAGGTCGTGCCCGCACCGGGGGCAGACCCACAGGTGCGCGCCTACCTGAGTCCCACAGGCCCTGCACTTCACCGCGCCGGGCTGATGGCTCTGGGTCGCCCCGCAATGATGACACACTTGTTGCCCAAGTTTTAGCCTCTCCCCACACGTTGCACACTTCATAGTTCCTCCCTTGGGGAATGAAGGCCTCTGAGTTACTACTCAGGCTGGCAGGCGCACTGTCCTCCCCAGGCTCGTAGCCCCCGTCCCGGGGGCGTCTCGGCTGAGAAAACCGCGCAAAAGACAGCGTCTTGCCGCATGGAACGTCCCCGGGACGGGGACTTGGAGCATAGGC
>JACIWR010000440.1 GCA_014360845.1 Anaerolineae bacterium | reverse complement strand
CGTAGCCCCCGTCCCGGGGGCGTCTCGGCTGAGAAAACCGCGCAAAAGACAGCATCTTGCCGCATGGAACGTCCCCGGGACGGGGACTTGGAGCATAGGCTGAGTAGTCACCCCCATTATAACCTCTTTCAGCAGAGTTGGCAACCATCAGTTCGCGGCGGGTGTGCGTCAGTTTTAGGGCGAGTTTGCGCCTTGCAGCAGCGGGCGGCCCTTCGTCGGGGCTCAGGACAAGCCCTTCGTCGGGGCTCAGGACAGGCCCTTCGTCGGGGCTCAGGACAAGCCCTTCGTCAGGGCTCAGGACAAGCCCTGCCCGCCGTAGGCCGACACCCTTCGCGGCTCGCGGAGTACAACTCCGTGAGAGCGGGGTGAGCAGCCGCCGAGTCCGATTAGCCCGATTCACCCACCACAGGTAAGGTGAAGCGATACGTCACCCCTCCCTCGGCCCCGCTCTCCGCCCACATACGACCACCGTGTAGCTCCACCGCCTGTTTACAAAAGGGCAACCCCAGACCAAGCCGCCGTTTGAAGTTGCAGCGGTCCGTCCACGGGAACCGCTCGAACAAGGCGGCCAACTCCCCGTCGGCGACGCTTTTCCCCGCATCGGAGATGCTCACCTGTATCATAGATGGTGTCGCGGGGACAATCATCACCGCGGTGCGCACCTGCTCACCAGCGGGCGAGGCCTTGATAGCACTCAACAGCAGATTGCTCAGCACGCGCACGATCAAATCACCGTCCACATCCAGCAGTGGCAAGTCCGCCGGGAGGTCAAACTCCAGACGCACATCATTTTGTGCCGCGATGGAACGGACCTGCTCAGAACTGTACGTCAGCAACTCGCCGAAGTCAGTAGGACGGCGGTTCAACGCCAGCCGTCCATCTTCCAACCTGTAGATGTCCAGTATGGCATTTACCATCAGCATCAATTCGCGGCTGTACTGACTGGCCATGGACATGAACTCGGCAAACTCCGAAGATTGCGGAGTGAGCGTGCCCTGATCCACCAGATCAAAGAAGCCGACGATTCCGTGTATCAGATTGAGCATGTCATGCCCCATCAGGCTGGTCAGTTCCTGGCGAGCGCGTTCTAACTCCGCCAGGCGCGCATTGTTGCCCGTCAACGAATCACCTGTAGACTCAGTGGTTACTTTCATCCTCACCCCCCGTCATGTCTATTCACGCGCAGCTTACACCTTTCTTCCCCCCAGGAAGCGATGCATCCACCTCTCCTCATCAGCGGCAACTCCCATAGGCTGAGAGCAGATACCTACATTCTACAACAAAAGAAGCGCTGTGGCAAGACGCTTGCTAATTCTCACGGGGTAGTGTAAAATCACCATCGAACAGCTTACCGGCTACCACGTAGCGGTGGACGGCCCTGTCCACCACAAGGCCGACACTGTGGTCGGTCGCTATACCTTCACATAATGAGGAGGTGCAAGATGCAAAAGGATATCGCTGCCCGTATCAAAGCCGTCGCCGGCCAGGGCGAAAGGCTCCCCTGTGCAACGGCGCATCAGATCGCAGCTTCTTTGGGAGTTAGTCCCATGCAGGTGGGAGAAGCAGCCAACGAGTTGGGAGTACGCATCTGGGCCTGCCAGATGGGCCTGTTCGGATACGGCCAGAAGCCCTCACCGGAGTACAAGCTGGTGCGCCCGGCCGCTCACGTCCCCGATGAGCTGGCTGCCGAGTTGCGTGACGCGCTGGTCAATGGACGCTTACCCTGCGCCACCGCCTGGGCCATCGCCGAGCGGCATGGATTGTCCTATCTGGAGATCGCCAACGTCATCGAAGCCCTGGAGCTAAAAGTTAGTCCCTGCCAGTTAGGCTGCTTCTGACCGGGCTCCAACGAAAGGCTTCTCCTCGTCCCGGTCATCCTGGGAGCCGCTCCATCCATCGGATGAGGAATCTACAATGGACGAAGACCGCCTGAACACTTTGCTGCAAAAATTCCCCCATGTCCATGTACTGGTCATTGGCGACTTCTTCCTGGATAAATACTTGATTATTGACCGCCAGCTCCGAGAAATCTCTCTGGAAACAGGGTTGGAAGCCCACCAGGTAATCGCCATCCGCACCAGTCCCGGCGCAGCAGGAACGGTGACCTCGAACCTGCGGGCGCTGGGCGTGCAGGTGACCGCCTTAGGCTTTATCGGCGATGATGGACAGGGCTACGAATTGAAGCGCGGACTGATCGAGAGGGGAGTGAACATCGCGCCCTTGATCGAAGTGGCAGATCGCTTCACCCCCACCTACACCAAACCCATGGTGCGAGAGGCCGACGGGCACGTGCACGAGATCGAACGACTGGACATCAAAAACCGCTCTCCGTTGCCACACCCCCTGGAGGATGCCCTCCTGGAGCGTCTGCGAGCCTTAGTGCCCCAGGTGGATGGCGTCGTCATCGCCGACCAGGTGCCGGAGCGCAACTGCGGAGTCGTCACCGACCGGGTGCGTGCGGAAATCGGGAACCTGGCCCTACAGCACGCCGACAAGGTCTTCATCGCCGACTCGCGCGCCCGCATCGGACTCTTCCAGCAGGTGATGATCAAGCCTAACGCTCGCGAGGCGACGTTGGCCGTGCATCCCTACTGGACCGGGGAGATTGATCTAGAAACGGCCCGTCAAAGTGGGGCGGAACTGTTTCGCCGTAATCAAAAAGAGGTCTTTCTGACGGTGGGCGCAGAGGGCATCCTGCTCTTCACCTCGCAGGGTTGCCAGCACATCCCGGCAGTGCCGGTGGAAGGCGAGATTGACATCGTCGGCGCTGGCGATAGCGTGATGGCCGGGATTGTATCGGCCTTGTGCAGCGGTGCTACCCCTGCGGAGGCGGCCCTGCTAGGGAATGTGGTGGCTTCCATCACCATCCAGCAGATAGGGACCACAGGCACAGCTTCCCCGGAGCAGGTAAGGGAACGCTTTCGGAGCTGGCAGAGATCATAACGTTGCCCGGCCCCGCACCGGCTCCTCAGGCCGGTGCTGAGGTGAACCGCCCCGTCCAGCACCGGCTCTTCAGGCCGGTGCTGAGGTGAACCCGCCCCGCACCGGCTCTTCAGGCCGGTGCTGAGGTGAACCCGCCCCGCACCGGCAACTGCGGGCGGGTCGGGGG
>JACIWR010000044.1 GCA_014360845.1 Anaerolineae bacterium | reverse complement strand
CGCCCCAAGTAGACCTACCCAGCCCTGAAGCACATCCTGAGCCCCTCGATGGGGGGGCTTCGCCCTCTCAGCGCAGGGACTTCAGTCCCGCGTAGCTTGGGGTTAACCGCACAGCTTGGAAAATTTCGTCTTGCGCCAGTAGGGCGAAAGAGATTTTCGCCAGGGTCCAGTACGGTCGGAGTACTAATATCGTCGCTTGAAGTTGACCAGGATCAGGTTTTTGCTGCAGTCCCCGTCGTGTTTCACTACAACCTCTTTCGAGACGGCTTTGCCATCCTGGATGACCTGCAGGTGAAAAGTTTTGGTCTGCTGACAATTGAAGGGCACGAATTGCTCCCACCAGGCCGTGCTCCCTCCAAAATATAAGCGGTAATTGCGGATGACGTCCCCGTTGGCACCTGGGGTCTGATAGGACTCCCAACCTTCACCGTCCCATATTTTGATCTGTACAGAGGTAATGGCTGCTCCGCTAGGGTCAGTCACTTCGCCAGCAAGGCCCAGCCACCAATCACCGACATTGGGATAAATGATTTGTGATGTGTGCGTTGGCTCGCCGTCGAGGTAGAAGGGCGGGGGCGGCTTGGGAGTGTTGGTGGGCCGTGGCGTGTTGGTCGGCGTAGGGGTGTTGGTCGGCGTATTGGTTGGAGTAGGGGTATTGGTGGGCGTGCCGGTAGCGGTAGGAGTCCAGGTGGGCGGGAGTTGGGGGGTGTTAGTCGCCGTGGGTGTGACGGGTGTGCCGGCCGGTGGGGCTTGCCTGGTCAACAGGGCGGCCAGTTGCTCCTCAGCCGAGGGTCCGGGCTTGAAGGGGTTAAAGAAGACGCGCGGCTGGAAGAAGATGACCCCATAGCAAAGCAACACCAAGACCGTCAGAACCATTATCAAGATAGTCAGGATTTCCAGTTGGCGATTAGTTCTCTCTTGTCCGCTATCGTATTCTAGGCCCATGGTCTCACCTCCCTGAAGGCGCCGTGAAATCCCCCCGTGTCGTATACCGATGGCGGTCTCTTCCGCGCATGCTGATAACAGTATCTTCTTTTCGTCAGCAGGCTGTTCGTCTACTTCTTACCTGCGAGCACGATGAGTCGGGAATTCTTCTGAGTGAGCACTTGCAGGTGTAGAGGGCTAACGGACAGAGCCTGGGCATCCTGTAGTTCGTCTAGCAGCGTTTCCTCCGGGTAATCGGGATAGAGACCCAGCCGTCCGGCCAGCAGTTGTTGGCGGACGAGCGTGAGTCTATCGTCTTCGGTGTAGAGGGTAAGTAGTTCGTACAAGGTTTTCTGCGCAGCTTGCAGTTGCTCACGGATGTCAGTTTCCTGCGCTTCCCAGTCGGGCACCAGACTCAGTCCCGTTGCCTGACGGGCGATGCTGAGTTTGAGCGTCAACCACTGTACGCGGGCCTGGGCCAGCGCGACCTGGGTGGGGAGATCGGCGGCGGCGATGGCTTCGTCGCCGTACGCCTCTTGCTTGACCCGATCCTCGGCCAGCAAAGCCTGGGTCAGAGCGTCCAGCAGGTATCTGGACGGTTCCCGCTGCGGCGGTACCAGGACGACTAGCATTTGCTCGGTCGCCGTCTGGCGAGTGACCTCCGCCTGCCTCACCTCATCGTTAGCTGGCAGGGGCGGTATGGTCGGGGTGGGCACTTCCTGCTGTTGGGGGGAGCGGGTCTGACTGCCGCTCACCAGGCGAGCCAGTTCCAGCCACTTTCCTTCTCCCAGGCCGAGCGTAGTATAGGCTGCCTGCAATCCCTGCAAAATCTGTTGGCGGTGAGCTGGGGTGAGATGGGGGCTATAGGTGGCCACATCCCGCGCCTGATCGCAAATCAACACCCCATCTCCGTAGGCCCGAATAGCGACCAGTCCGGTTCCGGCCTGGAGCAGGGTTTGGGCCCGAGCCAGGTCTGTCATAAAGGGGCTGAGGGTGGCGATGTCCGCCGCCATGCGATAGGACAGACGAGCGCGCTCCACATCCCCGCTTTCCTGATAGCGCTGTCCCAGAAGTAACCACTTGCCAGCCCGTTCGCCATCGGAGAGGGAGGCACTGTAAACCAGCAGACTGTAGGCGGTCTCCAGCTCATTGGCAAGCAATGCCCGGGAGATGGCTTCTGCTTCGTCCACCCCGGCCAGGGGTAGCAGGGCCAGGTCTGGAGCGATGGAGCGTTCTCGCACTGTGGTGGTAGGGTCCTGCCAGGGAGTGATGGCCTGCTGGCGTTGTGTTGTCAGGGCATAAGCGCCCAGGGACGCCAGTCCGATGAGTCCCAGTAGAAGAGAGCCTACTCCCAGGATGATGAGCGCCCAATGTCTGACCTTACGCAATCCAAGCCTCCGTCCTTTAGGTATTCTGCGATGAGGACAGGCCCTCTTTCGCCGTCCTCAAAATTCTAACAATTAGTATACCACATACCACCGATGTTTGTCTACCCTCCTAAAGGTACCGTTCGATGGTAGCTGCGGCCCACAGTTCATCTACCCACTGACGGAAGGCCCGATCGCGCAGCGCGCCCAGGGCGTCTTCTGAGAGGGGGCGATCAGGCACTCGTTCCAGCACCTGAATGATATGGTAGCCGAACTGACTGGCGACTACGCCGCTTATCTGGCCTGGTTGTAGGGCAAAAGCCGCCTCTTCCACTTCGGGAGCCAGGAGGATACCTCTGGGGAAGAAGCCCATGTCGCCGCCGTTGACTTTGGTAGCCTCGTCCAGGGAGTATTGCTGGGCCAGGGCGGCGAAGTCGGCACCGTTCAGCAATTGCTGGAGCACGCTCTGTGCCTCGGCCTCCGCGGCCAGCAGGATGTGGCGGGCGTGGACTTGTTCCGCCGTGGTGGGCACGCTGGAAGTGACCCGTTCCAGCATTTTCGAGGTCAGGAGTTGTGAGCGCAAGCGTTCGCGATAGTCGGCCTCTGTCCAGCCGTTAGCCTGTAACCAGGCAGCGAATTTCTCCGGCCCGCCGCCCTCTTCGATGTCCCGCTGGATGATGGCGTCCAGTTCCCCATCGGTGACCACGACGTTTTCGCGGGCGGCTGCCTGCTCGATGAGGACCTGTTCGATCATCACGTCCAGCACCTGGCGGCCGGCCTGGGCCAGCATTTGCTGGCCTTCTTCGGTATCCAGATCAAAACCCCGGCTGATCAGGGCGGCTTCGTACTCCGCCAGCATCTTCTGGTAGTCGGCCAGGTAGATGGGCTGACCGTTGACCATAGCGGCCAGGGGCTCGCCGGGGGTGGGGGTGGGTTGGGCGGGAGTGGTGGCTGTCGGCGTTGGGGGAGGGGGGACATCGCTGCCGGAGGGCGTAGTGGATGTAGTCCGGCAGCCGGTCACGACGGTGACCAGGATAGCGATCAACAGCATGCGGATTGCCTTCGGCATATTAATCTCTCCTCAGCCAGCGCGCAGAATAATGTCACACCTCCATGAATCGTCGGGTAGCAAACCCGACCTCCGTCATCACACGAGCTGGCGCTTTTCTGTGGCTCCCGTACTTCACACTTGGTAAGCTATTATACACCACAACACGATTTATGCAAACCCAAGCGGATATTTGCCAAAACATTCCTCTTATGATAGAATACCGACCACGTTTGTGGGCTAAAGAGCCGATTGTACCGCCGGGAACAGACACTGCACTGAAATGCCGGCCCGACATCAGCTCTGCAGGTACCCTGAAAATCTTGGAGTATCTTCTCAAAATGTAGGGGGCGAACCCTTGCGGTCGCGCAGGCGGGCAGGTGCAAGACCTGCCCCTACCCCAAATTATTGAGAAGATACATCTTGGAAGCTGTGCAGTTAGCCCCAAGCTGCGCGGGGCTACAGTCTCCGCGCTGAGAGGGCGAAGCCCTCTTCAACGGGCTCAGGACACTTCAGGGCTGGACTGAGGCGGGGCCATGCCCCACCGTGTCCGCGTCGGGCCACGGGCCCGACCTACTGAAACATGTACTGAACTGCACAAGTCGAAAATCATGTTATCTCAGAGAGAATCTTAAGAAGGGGAGGAAATCACAATGGTTGAAAAGCCTGACCAGTTGGCCCGGGCGCTCAACGGTCTATTCAAAGGCAAGTGGGGGACCTGGGTCATCAACTTGGGTCTGGTGCCCATCCTCGTTCTCGCTGGAGTGCTTTTGCCCCCCATCTCGGCTGGAAAGCGAATTCTGGAGGGAGGATATACTCCCATAGGCCAGGATCACTGGTCTGTAGAAGACCCCGATGGCACGCAGTTGACCGTTTTGCCGGAGGGGCTAAGCGGCGAAGTCAAGCTCAAACTGAGTTCTATACCTCGCCTGAACTTCCTGGAAGGATCGGCGGGTAAAAAGCTACTAAAAGCAGCCGAATCCTTGCCCCTACACCTGGACATGAAGAGTCCACTCTATCTCATCTCCTGGAAAGGGGCTATGCCCCGCGCCTCAGTCTTGACCGTACCTATCCCCAACGACTCCGAACCGTATGACACCCTGGACCTCTATACCTGGACCGGCTCGGAGTGGGAATGGGTGCCCAGTCACGTCGTGGCAGCGGAGGATGTAGTCGTGGCCGAGCTCTCCTCACTGCCCTCCACGGTGGCCGTGATGCAAACCAAGCCCCTGGCGCAGGTGATTGCCACCACGCTCTATCCCGGGCAGACAATCCCCGCAGAGGGGCGCGACGTCTTGGTAGAGGTCAATCCTGTGGGCCTGCGGCTGAGCGGTGATGGCGACATCGAGGGAGAAGTGACCGAGCTGCCGGCAGGCACCTACGGCGTTATGCCTGTGCTGCGCAACTGGAGCGAGGAGGGCGGCATTCGCAGTGACCTGGTGGACAATCTGCTGGTCAGCCCCGAGGCGCAACAGAAGCATATCCAGACTATTGTTGACCTGGTGGTCAGCAACATGTACCAGGGCGTGGAGATTGATTACCGGGGCATCAACCCCGTGCTGCGCGATCAATTCAGCGCCTTCATCGCCGATTTGGCCGATGCGCTGCACGCTCAGCAGAAGACCCTGGCCGTTCAGGTACGGCTGCCGTCGCAGATAGCCGAGAACGAGTGGGATACCGGGGTTTACGACTGGCAGGCCCTGGGCCAGGTGGTGGATTGTCTGAAAGTGCCCGCCCTGCCTGATCCGCCCGCTTATGCCCCTGAGGGCAAGATGTGGCAGTTCATGCGTTGGGCGGTGAGCCAGGTGGATCGCTACAAGTTGCAGCTCATCGTCTCCACGTGGGGCGTGGAACGGGTGGGAGCCAATCAGTATGCCGTGAGCTACGACGAGGCTCTGACCCCCTACAATCGCATCACTATCGAGGGCAGCCCCGAGGTGGTGGACCCCGGTCAGACGGTGACCCTGGGCCTGGCCCCCCACCTTGGCTTCTCGGATATTCACTTCGACGAAGCGACGCAGACCTTCTGGTACATCTACGTGGATGACCAGGGCCGGGAGCACACTGTGTGGCTGGAGAACGCTTCCAGCCTGGCCTACAAGTTCAACATGCTGTCCAACTTTAACATCCGCGGCATCGCGGTGGAGAACCTGCTGGTGGAGGGCAATGACCCCCAGGTGTGGACCGCTCTGCGCGAGTTCCACGATCTCAACAAGGCCACCAGCGCAGGCCAGATGGCCGTGATGTGGCGTGTGCAAGATGAGATGGGCAACCTGATAGGTCAGGCTATGGCCTCCTTGACCGATCCGCGCTACGAGTGGACTGCACCGGAAACACCGGGAGCATATACCATCATCGCTGCCATCTCCTCAGGGGAGGGGCAGGTTATAGGCGGTGAGAATAGCGTGGCGGTGAAAGTGGCCGAGTTCACGCCTACGCCCACGCCGACAGAGCTACCTACCGCCACACCGACCCCCGAACCGACGGCGACGCCTACCCCTCAGGTGAAGGCCGCCGCCACGGCTACACCCAGGCCCGCTGCGCCGGCTCCCGCCGGAACGGGCTTCGGCTACGGCCTGGACGTCTGGATGATGGAGCAAGATCGCGGGCCGAGCATCAATGCCGTGAAAACGCTGGGCTTCCAGTGGGTACACCAGAAAGTGCGCTGGAAGAACATCGAGGGTAATGGCAAGGGCCAGTATAGCTGGGGCGCTTTGGACGCCATGGTGAACGACTGCGCCAACAACGGCATCAAAATCTGCCTGTGCGTGATGGACGCCCCCGCCTGGGCGGGCAACAAATCGCCTAATAACCCTCAAGACTTCGCCGATTTCATGGGCGCTATGGCGGCTCGCTACAAGGGGCGCGTGCAAGCCTACGAAATCTGGAACGAGCAGAACCTCTCCCGCGAGTGGGGCCACACCCCCAACGCGGCTGAGTACATGGCCCTGTTGAAGGCCGCTTACAAAGCCATCAAGGCCGCCGATCCCAACGCCATCGTCGTCAGCGGCGGTCCAACCCCCACCGGCGCGACCGGTCCGGATAGCGTTGACGACCGTCTGTTCCTACAGCAGATGTACGATCATGGCCTGAAGTACGCCTGCGACGCCATAGGGGTGCACCCCAGTGGTTTCGCCAACCCGCCGGACAGCAAATGGCCGGAGGGCAACGATCCTAACCGCGGTTTCGATGATCACCCCAGCTTCTTCTTCCGCAACACCATGGAGGACTATCGCAACATCATCGTCCGCAATGGCGACAACAAGCGCCTGTGGGCTACTGAGTTCGGATGGCCCAGCTCTCAAAACATGGGCTCACCAGTGCCGGGCTGGGAGTACTCCGGCGAGATCACCGAGCAGCAACAAGCCGAGTACGTCGTCCGCGCTTTCCAGATGGCCAAGAGCTGGGGTTGGGCCGGGGTCATGTTCCTCTGGAACCTGGATGTGGCTCCCTGGCTGGGGAAGGACCACGAGGCTTCCAAGTACTGTATCGTCTATCCCGACTGGAGTCCTCGACCGGCCTTCCACGCTTTGGCCAGTATGCCTAAATAGCTTTTGAGAACCAGGAATATACAGGGAGCACGGGGCATATACCGTGCTCCCTGCTTTGCAACAAGTAACGTGCGATGCCCTTGGGAAGGGTGTCGCCCGTCATCCAAAGGGGGTAAGCCGTGAGCAAATACTTTGGCACAGGAAATAGCCGTTGGTTCACCTGGTTGGCCGCCATCCTGTCCCTGACCATCATCGGAGCGGTAGCCTTCGCGGGCTGGGCGCTTTTTATCTACAAGCCCTCGCCGGTGCCCGTGGCTCAGGTTTCACCGGAGCCCAGCCTGGTGCCGACCACGGCTGTGCCGCCGGCCACGGAGACCCCCTCGCCGCCTACTCCCTCACCCACTCAGCTCCCCCCGGAGACGGAGACGGCTACTCCCACTCCTTCGACAGTGGTCGAGCCTACGGCGACCACGCTTCCCACAGAACCGCCGCCCACTCCCGTCCCCACCCCCCAACCGACAACGCCGCCGACAGTGGGGACCGGATTTGACTATGGCATCAACATCCATCTCTTCGGGCAGGATGGCAAGCCTATCGCCGATGCGGTGAATAACCTGGGTTTCCGCTGGGTCAAGCATCAAGTACGCTGGAACGAGATCGAACCCCAAAAGGGAGAGTATGTCTGGTCCGAGGTTGATCGTCTGGCCCGCACCTGTCAGAAGGCTAACTTATACCTGCTGGTCAGCGTGGTGACTTCACCCGATTGGACACGGAACACCACCGAAGCCGAGGGACCACCCGCGAACTACCAGGATTTCTGGAATTTCCTGGCGGCGATGGCCGAGCGTTACGATGGCGATGGCGACCGGGACGCGCCGGATTCACCGCGCATCCACGCTTACGAAATCTGGAACGAGCAGAACCTGCGCCGTGAGTGGTGCTGTGATGGGTTGAGCGCGGCCCGTTACGTGGAACTGCTGCGCGGGGCCTATCGCACTCTCAAAAGCGTTGATCCTCGGGTCATCGTGGTCAGTGGCGCCCCCACTCCCACCGGGGCCAACGACGGCGTCAACGCCATTGACGACCGCATCTATCTACAGCAGATGTACGACGCCGGCTTGCGGGATGTGTGTGACGCTGTGGGCGTCCATCCCAGCGGCTACGCCAATCCGCCGGACAGCAAATGGCCGGAAGGCGACGATCCCAACCGCGGCTTCGACGACCATCCCAGCTTCTTCTTCCGCAACACCATGGAGGACTACCACAACATCATCGTCCAAAACGGTGACAACAAGAAGCTATGGGCCACCGAGTTCGGCTGGGCTTCCACCGACGGCCTGGGAGTAGAAGCGTGTGCCGGGTGGGAGTACGCCGCCGAGGTCACCGCCCAGCAACAGGCCGATTATCTGGTGCGGGCGTATCAGATGGCTAAGAGCTGGGGTTGGGCCGGGGTCATGTTCGCCTGGAATCTGAACATGGGAACGGTCTACGGGCTGGAGTGTCCCAATGGCGAGGTGGGGCGCTTCAGCATCCTCACTCCCGACTGGCAACCTCGACCGGCTTACTATGCCCTGGCCAACATGAGCAAATAGTCGCCAGGGGAGGTGCAGTGCACGCCGCTAATGGTGAGCCTAGACAAAGTCCGGGAAAGCGCAGCATTCTGCTCCTGATATTCGTTCTGTGCGGCCTGGCAGTTTTGGCCGCGGCTGCTTTCGCCGCCTGGGCAGTATTCGTCTATGAACCGGCCTTTGTCCCCTGGCAGCCAACTCCCACGGTCGCCATGCCCACTGCTACCCCGCCGATCATCCCTACCCCGGCCACTGTCCTGCCCTGGAACACCCCCCCCTGGCTCAGACCCTCGCTGCGCATGGAATCACCCGCCTATGGGATGCAGGCCTTTCTGTGGTGGCGACCGGAAACGGCGGACCGAGATTTGCGTCTTATCCGCGAGGCTGGTTTCGATTGGGTGAAGACGGATTTCCCCTGGCGCGAGATTGAGGGCGCTGGCAAGGGCATCTTCGACTGGAGCCGTACAGATCGCATCGTAGAGCAGGTGGAGAGCTACGGGCTGAAGCTGGTGGTGCGCGTGGACCGGCAGCCCTATTGGGCCGC
Source organism: Anaerolineae bacterium (assembly GCA_014360845.1). Classification (GTDB taxonomy): domain Bacteria; phylum Chloroflexota; class Anaerolineae; order JACIWR01; family JACIWR01; genus JACIWR01. The sequence goes on along the minus strand of JACIWR010000044.1, from coordinate 7,276 downwards.
CGAGGGGGACAATGCCCCGCCAGCGCATTACGGTGACTTTGGCGATTTTGTTCATGCGCTGGCCAGCCGCTACCGGGGCCGCATCCACGCCTACGAAATCTGGAACGAGCCCAATTTAGCCCGCGAATGGGGCAATCGCATGCCCAGCCCGGAGGAATACACCGCCCTCTTGCGCGTCGCTTACGTGAATATCAAAGACGCCGACCCGAACGCCATCGTCATCTCGGCGGGGATGGCCCCCACCAGCCGCTGGGATGCCGTGGCCATGCCCGATGATGAATTCATCCGCGGGATGTACGCTGCTGGCGCGCGGCCCTATTTCGATGTGTTGGGAGCCCATGCGGTAGGCTACAAGGCCGCGCCGGAGACCGACCCGGCCACGGTAGCTCGTGACCCGGCTCTCAACAACAATGACCCCACTCCCGATGAAGCTCGCCGCCGGGTGTACTGCTTCCGTCGGGTGGAGGACCTGCGGCGAATCATGGTCGAAAACGGTGACGCCGACAAGCAAATCGCTCTGCTGGAATTCGGCTGGACCAGCGATCCTATCCACCCAGACTACGCCTGGTTCGCCGTCAGCGAGGAGCAAAAGGGCGAATACCTGGTGCGGGCCTACCAGTACGCCAGGAAACATTGGGTTCCGTGGATCGGCTTGATGAGCCTGATCTACATCTGCGATCCCGATTGGACCGAGGAACGCGAGGAATACTGGTGGGCGATCACCTACCCCGATTACCCCGAGACCAGGGTGCGCCCGGCTTACGAAATGCTCAAAGCCATGCCCAAGTAACTCAGCCCCGGCCTGAAGTGCCAGCGGGCAAGGCAGCACCTCGCCAGAAAGGGTGTGCGTCAGTTGGAGGGCGAGTTTGCACCTTGTAGGGGCGCAGTGTGCTGCGCCCCATGGGCACCACAAGTCAATGAGCAGTGGAGCCTCTTTCCGCAAGCCCCTCCCGCAGTGGGGGTCGGCGACAGCTTCGCCGGACAAGGGCTGGGCCGAACTCCGAGACGGCGGGTAGGGCTCTCTTCCTCCCGCAACCAGCACCACCTGTTACACGGTGTGCGTCCTCAGCCGAGCCCAACCCGCCCTACAGGGCTGCGCCCCTCGACTCCGCTCGGGACGGGATCAGGGCACGGCGGCGGGCCGCCGTTACGGGACAAACCTGCCCCCAACTGAAGCGCACCCCGCCAGAAAAATCGCATTTGCCTTTTTGGGCAGAAAGTGTTATAATCAACGCCGTCATGGGCGAGTAGCTCAGCTGGTTAGAGCGCACGGTTCACATCCGTGAGGTCGTAGGTTCGAGTCCTATCTCGCCCACTCCGCTATAGACCGCGGTTACGCCCTCTCCTGCTACTGGCTGAGCGTATTCCGCGGCTTTTTTAGGTTAGTCGGCAGCGCGAAACGCGGGCTCCGCTCTTCCGCTGTCCAGCCTGGGAGTTCAGCCTCAGGCTGCGCACAATTCACCCATCCCAGCAGTCAGATTAGTGACTCGTACCTTCAGGGGGGATCTCATGGCCCGGGAGCCATCCCGTCTTCTCGATCTAGATGGAATGATCTGCATCACCAGGTGGCTGTTTCTCAGTGTTGCCCTCCTGCTGGCCCTCTTCAGCGTTAACGCCCTGCAGACCGGCAATCTCCCCGCGATGGTGTATCTGATCTTGGGCGGAGTGGCTTATAACCTCCTGGCTACTGCCCTCAACTACTTCAAAATTTCCCCCGATTATGTGAGCGGTGGCGCGGCTGTCTTGGACATTTTGCTTTCCTGGGGACTTCTTTTTGCCAGCCGCAGCGAAAGTAGTGTCCTCTTTTTCTTCTGCTTCCTCCCGGCGGTCAGCATAGCCGTGCGCTTCGATGTAGGCTGGGGATTGCTGGGTGGCATGGCGACAGCCCTGGGTTACGCATTATCGGCCCTGTTCGCCAATCCCGTATTGCGCACCACCGGCGGTGCGCTTTTCACCATAGGCGGGCGGGCGCTAGGAATCGTAGCCGCTGCCACCGTGGCAGGTCTCCTGAGCGACTACCTGAAGCGCTCGGTGAAAAGCACCCTGTTCAAAACAGGACGTTGGGAGCAGGCAGAGCTCCGCCGACTCCGGGCGGCCAGCGAGCGGGCCAAGGCGATTTACGAATTGGCCGGCACCCTCAGCGCCACTCTGAACTACGAGCGGGTTCTGGATTCCGTCTTGGAGATAAGCACCATCGGCTTCGAAGAGCTGAGCACCCTGGCCAGCCGTCCGGCGAGCATGGTCCTCCTCTTCGGCGACAATGGCCTGCACGTCGCGGCCTCTCGCAATCTGAGCCACGGCGACGACAAACGCATCATACCCGGCGAAGCGGGCATCGTCGGGCAGGCCCTGGCCACAGCGGAACCGGTGATCCGAGGCAATTTAGCCGACGACCCGGAGCTATCCCAGTTTGCCACGTTCCGCCGCTGTCGCTCGGCCATCTGCGTACCTCTGCGGGCCGGATTCGAGAACTACGGCGTGGTCGTTTTCGCCAGCCCGGAGCCAAACGCCTACACCGATGAACACATCGAAGTGTTAACCGCCATCTGCAATCAGGCTGTGGTGGCTATCCAGAACGCCCAACTCTATCAGACCTTACGCGACGAACGCGACCGCATCATTGAAATAGAAGAAGAAGCGCGCAAGAAACTGGCTCGCGACCTTCACGACGGCCCCACCCAATCCATCGCGGCCATCGCCATGCGACTCAACTTCACCCGCCTGCTGCTGGACAAGGAACCGACCAGGGCGAAAGAGGAGTTGCAGAAATTGGAAGCCCTGGCCCGCCGCACCACCAAAGAGATTCGCACCATGCTCTTCACCCTGCGTCCGGTGGTACTGGAAACCCAGGGCCTGAAAGTGGCGGTGGAGCAGTTGGTGCAGAAGTTGCAGGAGACAGGTGAGCTCCCTGTGCACCTTTACATCGAGGACTTCGGTGACAAGTTAGACGTTAACGTGCAGGCGGTGGCCTTCTTCATCACCGAGGAGGCGATCAATAACGCCAAGAAACACGCCGACGCCAACAATATCTGGGTCCGGATGTACATCCAGGATGACTGCTTCGTCACCGAGGTGGAGGATGATGGCAAGGGCTTTGTGGTGGAAGAAGAAAGCAAAGCCGCAGCCCAGCGGGGCAGTCTGGGGCTGATTAACCTGCGCGAGCGGGCCGAACTGGTGGAAGGTCAACTGACCATTGAATCGCAGCCTGGGCGGGGAACGAAGGTGAGCCTGGTGGTACCGCTCAAAAGCTGAGAAGAACCTGGCTTCAAGGGCCAAGTAAGGACTTTATCGAGACAGGACGGCCCGGTTCAACACCGTGATGGGCCGTCCTGTGACTTTTTACTGCTCAGGAGAGAGCTGTGGAGAGCCTGTGGAATAGCCCGGCTGAACTCGGTTGGTGGATCACTGTCTCCTTCGCCTTGTACGTCCTGGTCGCCAATCTGCTCTGGCGCGTGCAGTCAGCGCGGAGCGATTGGTGGGAGCGGTGGGCGTGTTGGCGTTACGCTCCCTGGCTGAGAGAGAGCCTGCGCTTCTTGTACTACATCGGCCTGCCATACGCTGTAATCGTTTTCCGCCGGGTAGGACAACCCGCTTACATGGGTATCCCTCCCCTGGCGGGCAGATCGCTGGGGCCGGCTGAACTGGTCCTCACTTTCCTGGGGCTGGCCCGGCCCGCTGAAGCGTGGCGGATGTTATGGTCTGCTCTGGGGGTGACCGCCAGCGCTCTGGCGTTGACCGTGCTGTTAAACTGGTGGTACACTCGCGCGCTGAGAGCCCTGTCACCCGCCGATCACGCCCCGCTCCCCAGCCCCGATTCGCCCCCCTGGTGGATCGTGTTCCGGGAGGCGGTCTATCTGCAGATACATTGGGCCTTCTATCGCAGCGGCACCATTCTTCTGACCGGGGATTATTACCGCGGCACCGTCCTCAGCCTGGTGCTCATCGGCGCGGAATGGTTTCTCGATCCCGCCTGGCGAGCCGACCTGGGCCAGCCCTCGCGAGCTGAGGTCTTGCTGGCCCGCTGGGGTCTGGCCCTGATCAGCGCTTTACTCTTCTATCTCACCCGTATGCTGTGGGTGGGCATTGTGGTGCATGGGGTGTTGGCCTGGCTCTACGCGCCGCTGGTGCGGGGGCTGCGCCGAGCCGGGCGGAAACCCGCGGTCACTTAGCGCCGGAAAACAGGATTTGCGCTATCAGCCCGGCGATCGGTGGGAAGAAGAAAGTGCTGGCCACACGGATTAGAGTGAACCTCCAGCCCAGGATACCCACCTCCATCGGCAACCGGCTGAAAGCCCACAATGACCATCCGGTGAGAAAAGCCACCATGGTCCCCGTGCTGGCCCCAGCGTGCAAGAGTCCGGCAGCGATGGGCAGGCTGACGTAAGGGCCGCCAGGAGCCAAAGCGCCGGCCACCGTGCCGATGAGGATCCCCCGTAATCCAGACTCCTTCCCCACCCACTTCTCGACAAACTCTCGCGGCAGCAACACTTGAGTCATGCCGGCCACGACGAAAGCCAGGAGCAGCAGGGGCAAGGTCTCAAGAGTGATTTTGAGAGCCAGCTTCATCCCGCTGATGTGTTGCCCCTGTCCCTGGTAATACCCGATGGCCAGCAGAATAAAGGCGATAGCGCCCATAATTATGGTTGGAAGCAGCATTCCTGAACTCCTTTCTCTCCTCTTCATTTCCGGTTTGTCTCCTTCGCTTTTGCTTCTTAACTGGACTCCGGTGTTTTGGGCTCGTAGTGACGATTTTAGTCGTCTGCAGGCGGAAAAGAGCGATTGAAGTCGCTACTACAAATCTACAACTTGTAATTGTAGGGCCGGTTCCCAAACCTGCGGCTATGGGAGGCCGCCCTACGCAACTGAGCTTTGAGCTCAGGGCCCTATGCTTTCCAGTATCTGCAGCAGTTTTCAACTCTGGTTTGGAACAAAAAAGGTCGAAGGCCAGCACGCTGGCCCTCGGCCTGTGGTGATCGTTGCCTGCTTTATGCGTTAGTCGGAAGCATGCCCTCTAGCACCCGCTCCAGAGCCATAGTGTGGCTACAAACTCCCCGCGTGGCGAAGAAATCGCATTCGCAGTGCCATTTTCCTGCTTCGTATTCCACCGTGTAGCTGTTGTGATTCCCTTGAAAGTTAACTGTGAACCGCGTGAACTGCATCCGCTCCCGTTCCTGTGCGTACTGCTTGGCCTTTTGAATCTTGCCGATCATGCCCGAATCCATACCCCTTGGCCCTCCTCATTAGAATACAAAATGGGAGATACAAAAGAACACTAAGGCATGATAAACGCCTCAGTGTTCTCCTCACAAACTGTATATGATTGCAACTTTCCTCCGCTCATAGCGGCACCCTCCCGTGGTGTGTATGGGAAGCCGCTCCATACCTGTATTACCAGTATACCCCTTTTGCGCCGGTTTGTCAAACAAACTCGCGGAAGGGGGTGTGCGCCAGTTTGGGGGCGAGTTTGCGCCCCTTCTGCTCTCGCGGAGTCCAACTCCGCGAGAGCAGAAATGCCGGCGGCATGGGAAATGCTCCCCCCAGCTTGTCATTTGTTCTAGCTTCTAACCTGTGATATAATTTCACCGCGAGGGAAAGAATACCATGGCCAAAATACTAACCGCGCTTCGCGAGCAAAGACAAATCGAGATCGAAATTCGACGGCTGGCTACGGCCCGTACCCGGGCTGAGTTCGAGCAACGAGTGCGCTGGATCGTCAATCAGGAGCAGGCATTGCCCGCGCTGCTGAATTGCCTGAACTCCGCAGACACTCATCTGCTGGGAGTGTTAGGCACTTTAGCCGCATCTCTGAAGCGCGATCCCACAGTAGAGGCCCTGTATCAGGCCGCCATTGACCCCCGCCGTCCCAAGCGCGGGCGACTGGTTGCCCTGCTGATCCTGGAACGCTTTCTGGGCGAGGAGTTGAACGAGGAGCTCTTCGAGGGCCTGGAGGACCCACGCGAACTGCTCAACGAGTCCCTGTTAAGCACTGTCGAGGAGGCGCAAAACACCCGCCTGGCTCTCTGGGACCTGATCCATTCGCTGGCCGAGCAGTCGCCGGAGGTGGTGCTTTCCGTGGTAGAGACCCTTGTGCAATTGGACACTCCGGCAGTGGTGGAGCCTTTGCGCGTGCTGGCCCAGGACCCCCGTTATCAGGTGGCCAAGCAAGCCATCCGGGGTTTGGGCACTTTGCGCCACCCCCAGGTTATGCGGGCACTGCAGATACTACGCTATGTATGTTCTCCCGCCGTCCAGAGTGAAGTGGAGCGGGCACTGCGCAAGCAACGGATGCGCGGTTTAGACATCGCCCCGTTACCCCGGCCGGAAGGGAGCTGGCGTACCCTGGTCAGTGCTGTGGACGGCCAGGGAAATCAAAGCGTATGGTTTCTGGGCCGTGCCGGCGCGGAGGGGACCTGTCACCTGTTCGTCGTCGTTATCAACTATGAAGCGGGTATCATTGATGCCCTGGGCGATGAGCGCGTACCGGTTGATCAACTGCCTGCATCGGGGGATGAGGGCATGGTGCACGAGTACAACCCCGGCAACGTCGGCAGTGTGCGCCTGCTGGAAGCTGATTTCGAATACGGTCGCCGCTTGATAAGTGAAGCGCAGGGACGGAATGCGCGCACCGGTATGCCAACACCGCTCATGTATCGCCTGCTGAACGATGTCATCTGGGGCTATCAGTTCTCGCCTGAGGCGGCTCAGCCGAAGATGCCTGCGGGGGCCGAGGCAGAAACCCTAGAGCGCTTGGCGGAGAGTGGTCAATTGCTGGACCACCCCGGCTTCGCTTCCTGGTTTGTCCACAGTCCCCTGGTCTACGGTCTGGCGGCACAATGGCGTCAAGGGCGACATCCTCAACGCACTGTGCTATGGGATGAGGCCGTTCGCCAACTGGTGATCAGTCACTTCGACGCTCAGGCGCTGGCGGCGTATGAGGCGCGTTTGCAGGCCATGGCCGAGTGGTTAACCCGTGCTGGTGATGAAGAAGCTGCGAGCCTGGCCCTGGTCGCCGCCGCCGGCTTGAACAAGGTCCCTCCGGTCAAGCATCCTTTACTAATACGTATGGCCGAGCGCGGATTGCAGGTGGCCATCCGCAATTTGGAGCGCGGTTTAGACCTGCAAACCGCGTCAGGATTGTTCATCGCGAACTCGTGACTACTCAGCCTATGCTCCAAGTCCCCGTCCCGGGGACGTTCCATGCGGCAAGACGCTGTCTTTTGCGCGGTTTTCTCAGCCGAGACGCCCCCGGGACGGGGGCTACGAGCCTGGGGAGGAC
>JACIWR010000439.1 GCA_014360845.1 Anaerolineae bacterium | reverse complement strand
TCAGCCCCCTGGTGTCAAGGCCGGAGATGTCCCGTCCGTTTACGGTCAACCTGCCGCTGGTGACGGTGTCCATGCCGCCGATGAGGTTCAGGAGCGGTGGCGGCATCGCCATCGCCGTCGGTGGATTGGAGCCAGCAGTGACGGTCGTCATGCCCGACGTACCCTTCCTCTGCCATTACCGCCGCGCTTTGGCGATTTCCGACGCGGCGCCCTACAGTGAGATCAAGCAGTATTGCCACATCCACCGCGACAAAATTGACGTTGTCTTTCGAACTCTCTCATACTTCGACGGGGTCAACTTTGCCGCCCGCTGCAAGGCTCATGCCCTCTTCTCTGTGGGGCTGATGGACCCGGTCTGCCCGCCTTCCACTGTATATGCAGCCTACAACTATTTCGCCGGACCAAAAGAGATCCGCGTCTACCCCTATAACGAACACGAGGGAGGCGGCACACATCAAATGGTGGAGAAAGTCAAGTTTCTGACTGGACTATGGGGTGAGTCCCGTTCTTAGGCGAATTTCTGAAGCTGTTGGCCCAACTAACAGCAAGCAAAACACAACCGGAGTAAGGCGGGCGATATAGGACAAGTTGGCGATCTATCCTACCTGCAGGCCCAGGGAGACTGATTGGTTCAAGCTGATTCATCCACTATATGTAGTGTCTGGGTCATTTGAACCAATGTGGATTCGCCGCTCACCGTGGAGGTGACCAGTTGCGAGGCGGCCATCGCACTCGTATTGCGTGATGCGTGTTCCCTTGGCCGGGGTGGTCTCGGTCAGCACGGTGCGATTGCCTACGGCGTCGTAGACGTACGCGAAGAACTCGCCGGTGGAGTACTCGACGGAGGTCAGGCGATACAGCGGGTTATACGCAGCGGGGAGTTGTGGGGAGGATCTCTAATGCCCCGCAGCTTGCTGCAGTTTGGAGGCAGGTTTGTCCCGTAGCGGCCGACCGCTGTGTCGGCCTGGATTATGAAGGTGTCTATGGTCGCTGACGCTCTCATACCTGGGGCTGGCCAATATCGAGAGGCTCCTGGCTGAAACCGTGAAGAAGCTGGAGCAGAACGACCTGGTAGGTCTTCTGGACGTGCTACCACGTAATCTGAGAGTTGCTCTCAGGTCGAGGTCAATGTAGCTTAGACGAGCTGGAGAGCCCGTCCTACTTGGAGGAACTATACGAGGTGGACTTGCAAAAGCGTGTGTACTTCTGGCTACCGGCTGTCGTGACTGCCTTGGTTCACAATCTCATCCACGAGAGTGTTCACTATTTCGCTGCGCGCCTGTTCCGCGAGGAGGTGCTGGAATTTCGTTTCCTGAGCAACGGCTGGGGCACCAGCCAGGTGATCTTCGCCACACCGCCGGGCGAAAGGGTGGGCGTTCACTGGTTGGTCATCGCCTGGGCTCCGGCTGTGGTGACGGTGCTCATCGGCTACGTCATTTATGTGAATCGGAAGCGCTGGTGGACGCAGTGGCGCTTGGTCAACGGCGGCATCTGGTATGCAGCTCTCTTCTTCCTGTGCCTGGACCCCTTCTACCTGGCCGTGCTCTCCCTGCTCTTTGGCGGTGACGTGAACGCCGTGGCTGCTGTGGGCTGGTCGCCGTGGCCGGTACGCCTGGTGGCCCTGGTCCTTTTCGCTTTCAACGCCTGGCTGATGGTGCGCTGGTGGCGAGAGGCCAGGGCGCATCCAGAGAGATACCCGGTGGCTGGAAAAGCGTAATGGAGGGACAGGTGTGATCAGGTTGCGGAATCTATGGCTGTGGCTCGTCGTCTGCGTGATAACAGGCTGCACCTTTTCGCCTCTCCCGACCGTCGTTCTCCAGACAGTTATCCCGCTCCCGGCATCAGTGCAATTGGATACCACCGGTGCTGAGGCCCTGCTGGAGTTTTGCCAGGCGCTGGAGCAAGGGCATCCATGGGACGAGGCTGCTATTCGCCGGATAGTGGTCAGCCCACCTTATCAGACGCTGATTGCCCATCATAGCCGAATGGATACCAGCATCACGACAGAGGCCTTCATCGAGCTGTTGCTGGCTCTGCGGGACGGGCAGCAGTTCACCTCAAACTCAGAGCGGCTGACGCGTATTCATGCTGCTTACCGCTCCGCCTGTGAACAGGTCTCCACTCTTCAGACGCGGTTAGAGTGCTTGGTCGACCCAATCTTGATAGAGCGCGGCTCCAAGCGGGCTAGGGAGGCGTTGCCGCCTCAAGCCCGCCTGGAGGCCACGGTGTACTTCCTGCCCGACGGGCGCAGCTTCGGCTACGTGGTAGATAACGCCATCGTGCTGGACCTGCTACAAGTCTCCAGTGCCGGCGAAATTGAGAAAACGTTGGCCCACGAATTGCACCACGTCGGCGTTTCCTCGCTGTTGCCGGAACCTTGTCCTGACCCTGAGCTGGATGCCGCCTTGGAGACGCTGGTGGGCATGGTACAGGAGGGGGCGGCCACGTACTGGGTGGATGAGTGGCGAGCCTCTCCCACCCCAGCGGATTTTGCGTTGGTGGAGGCGTTTCTGCGGGATGCTTTGTCTGGGCAATTGGAGGCTGAGGAGGCGACGCGCCGACGGGCCGAGTTGGTACAAGGCTGGCGCGGGCCACTGTATCAGGTAGGCAACGAGATGATCGCTGTCCTTGTCGCTGCCCAGGGTGATGATTGGGTGCAGGCTCATCTAGGCGATCCGGTGGGATTGCTGCGCGCCTGGCAGGAAGAAGCAGAACCAGAATTCGCTTTCGACCAAGCGATTTTCCAATTGTTGGACGAGGCCAAGGCACACGGGATGTGTTCAACCTGGTTCCGGGATTAAGACGCGGCCGTTAGAGATGAGTGGTTTAGCGCTCAGGGAGGGTCTCAGATGATCGTCAAAGGCGCGGAAAGGCAGCAACGTACTTTCAAAGGGGTGGACTTTTGGGTAGGGGCGATAGGGGAGCGCATGATGATTACCCTGATGCCTCTCCAGAAAGGCCAGGAAGTAGGCATCCATGCACATCCCCACGAGCAGGCCGGGTACTGCCTTCAGGGTCGCTTTTTGTTGACCGTAGATGGGCAGCCCATGGTTATCGAACCGGATGACAGTTATGTGATCCCAGGCGGCTAAACCCATGGCGAACGAGCCCATGA
>JACIWR010000438.1 GCA_014360845.1 Anaerolineae bacterium | reverse complement strand
CTGCCTGTCTAAACGTGTAAAAGAATGTAGCAGACCATGTGTGAAAGGACCATCGGCCACAATCACCGGGACGGCAGTGAGGTTTAGGAATTGGAGAGTGCACCCCAGCCTGACTGGGTTTCACTCTCCAGTCCCTGACCTCCTGGCTCGTCCCGAGTATATGGAGGTTAGTTTAATCATGTCTCACCAATTTAGTGCAGCTATTGGCAAGTACTCCATTAGCTTCGAAACCGGCAAGTTAGCCGGACAGGCTGGGGGTGCTGTTACCGTTTCCTGCGGCGACACCATGCTCCTGGCCACAGCCACCATGTCGCGCACACCGCGCGAGAATGTGGATTTCTTCCCCCTGACAGTGGACTATGAAGAGCGATTGTACGCGGCCGGCCGCATTCCCGGCAGTTTCTTCCGCCGCGAGGGACGCCCCCACGAGGGCGCTATCCTCATCTGCCGCCTGGTAGATCGCCCCATCCGCCCCCTGTTCCCTAAAGATTTGCGCAACGATGTGCAAATTATCGTCACCGCCCTATCCCATGACCAGGAACATCAGATAGACATCCTGGCCATCCTGGGCGCATCGGCTGCCCTCACCATCTCCGACATCCCCTTCGGCGGGCCGATTGGGGCGGTGCGCGTGGGTTACGTGGACGGCGAGTTCATCTTCAACCCCACCTTCTCCGAGATGGAGCGCTCCGCATTGGACCTGCGGCTGGCTGGCACGGCTGACGCGGTGCTCATGGTCGAAGCCGGGGCCAGCGAGGTCAGCGAGGACATCATCGTCGAGGCTATCAAGGCCGGACACGAGGCCATGCAGCCGATGATCGCCCTCCAGGAAGAAATGCGCCGCGCCGTGGGCAAACCCAAGCGAGAATACAAGAGCTTCGCCGTAAGCGAAGAGGTCAAAGAGGCAGTACGCGCCAAACTGGATGGCCGCCTGCGCCAGGTGCTGATCGAGAACCCGATCAAATCCGAGCGCAACGAGGCCCTGGACGCGCTGCAGGATGAACTCGTGACCGCCCTGGCGGAACAGTACCCCGCCAGCGAGGTGCAGAGCGTGTTTCACGACCTGCTACGCGAAGAAGTGCGGCGGCGCATCCTGGAAGAAGGAATCCGCCCCGACGGGCGCGATCTCACCACCATTCGCCCCATCTCCTGCGAAACGCACCTGCTGCCCCGCGCCCACGGCTCGGGACTGTTCACCCGGGGCCAGACCCAGGTGCTGACCATTGCCACCCTGGGCACTCCGCGCGACGAGCAGCAACTGGATTCCCTTTCGCCGGAGGAGAGCAAGCGCTACATGCACCATTACAACTTCCCGCCCTACTCCGTGGGCGAGGTGCGGCCCTTGCGCGGCACCTCGCGGCGTGAGATCGGGCACGGAGCCCTGGCCGAGCGAGCCCTCTTGCCGGTGCTCCCTCCCGAAAGCGAATTCCCCTACACCATCCGCCTGGTCTCCGAGGTCCTCTCCTCTAACGGTTCGACCTCGATGGCCAGCGTGTGTGGCAGTACCCTGGCCCTGATGGACACCGGCGTACCCATCAAAGCGCCCGTCAGCGGCGTCGCTATGGGCCTGATCAAAGAGGGCGACGAGTATCGCATCTTGACCGACATCCAGGGTCTGGAAGACTTCATGGGCGACATGGACTTCAAAGTGGCCGGCACCCGCCAGGGCGTCACTGCTCTGCAGATGGACATCAAGATCAAAGGTATCAGCTACCAGATCATGGCCGAGGCTTTGGAACAAGCGCGGAAGGCCCGCCTGTTCATCCTGGATCGCATGGAGGAAGCCATGCCGGCGGTACGGCCTGAGCTCTCGCCCTACGCTCCGCGCATCACCGTGATGCACATAGACCCGGAGAAAATCGGGACGGTCATCGGCCCTGGCGGAAAGACAATCCGCCGCATCCAGGATGAGACCGGGGTTAAAATTGACATCGAAGAAGACGGCAGCGTGTACATCGCCTCTACCGATGCCTCCGGTGCCCAACGGGCCCAGGAGATGATCGAGGGCCTGGTGGAAGAGGCTCAAATAGGCAAGATTTACACCGGCAAAGTGGTGAGAATCACCGACTTCGGAGCCTTCGTCGAAATCCTGCCCGGTCAGGATGGAATGGTGCACATCTCGCAACTGGCCGATTACCGCGTGCCCAAGGTTGAGGACGTGGTCCAGGTCGGCGATGAGATCATGGTCATGGTCACCGACATTGACCCCGACGGGAAAATCAGACTCTCTCGACAGGCGGTCTTGGAGGGCTGGACACCGGAGGAGGCGCGCAAACACGATCGGGCCAACCGCACCAAACGCGCGCCCAAAAACAACCGCAACCGGCGATCACCTCGCCGCAGGTAAGGACGGCCGAACACCATGGAGAATCCAGAACTGCACGATCAGAGCCCGATTCCAGAACAACCCACTGACAACTCAACAGTGGCAAAAATCCTGGGGCACTGGCTGCGCGAGGTGCTGGAGACCATCATCCCCGCGGTGATCATCGCCCTGGTCATCAACCTGTTCTTGGCCCAGGCCACGCAGGTGTACGGCCAGAGCATGGAGCCTAACCTGCATCACAGCCAGCGGCTGGTAGTGGAGAAAATCTCATATCGCTTCCACGGTCCCCGCCGCGGCGATGTGGTGGTGCTCAAATCACCGCAAAATGGTTCGGAATTGCTGATCAAGCGAGTGGTCGGTCTGCCCGGCGAGACGGTGACAATCCACGATGGGCTGGTGTACATAGACGGCGTGCCCCTGGCCGAGCCTTACCTCACCCAGGGCACTGCCGGTTATGTCGAGCCCACCGTCGTGCCACCTTTGCACGTTTACGTGCTCGGCGACAACCGCAATTTCTCCAACGATTCCCGCTCCTTTGGCCCTGTGCCTTTGGAAAACATCGTGGGACGAGCCTGGTTCTCGTACTGGCCTGTAGACCAGGTTGGTTTTGTACACTGAATCCCGTACACAATCTATAAGCGGCGGCTATCACAGCCGCCGCTTTTGTCGCGTAAGGACGTTACTACTCAGGCTAGCAGGCGCACTGTCCTCCCCAGGCTCGTAGCCCCCGTCCCGGGGGCGTCTCGGCTGAGAAAACCGCGCAAAAGACAGCGTCTTGCTGCATGGAAC
>JACIWR010000437.1 GCA_014360845.1 Anaerolineae bacterium | reverse complement strand
GCTGAGCGGCGGAAGGGCGCTGCAAGCGCCCTGAAAGTTTTCTGAAAGGCTCAATAGCCCGCTTCCAAGCGGGCTTGAACTGCTCAGCCCGGAGCCCTCGGCCTGAGCTCCGGGCAGCAGGGCTTCGTCGCTGTGCGCCCTCAGCGTAACCCTTAACTTGATGCGTACAGGGCGCAGCGCCGCTGCACCCCCACAAGGTGCAAACTCGCCCCAAAACTGACGCACACCCTAGTACTCTTGGCTAATTGTCCAGATTCACAAAAACTGGTATAATGTTCAGTGAAATGTATCTTCTCAATAATTTGGGGTAGGGGCAGGTCTTGCACCTGCCCGCCTGGGCGACCGCAAGGGTTCGCCCCTACATTTTGAGAAGATACAGTGAAATCAACCTGTGTTGTGCAAGTCAGTATAGCATAGAGACTGAGGTTTGGCAAGTGAGAGGGGCATTATCGGAGCATGACACCCCTGCAGCGATGATCATCGCTGAGGGGTTGACCAAGCGATTCAAAGACTTCACCGCCGTGGACCGGGTCACATTCTCGGTGTCCGCCGGGGAGATTTGGGCTTTGCTGGGGCCTAACGGGGCGGGCAAGACGACCACAGTGCGGATGTTGGCCTCCATTCTGGCTCCTACGGAGGGGCGGGCCTGGGTGGTGGGGCACGATGTCGTCGCCGACGCTCAAGAGGTGCGCCGTCAGGTGGGCATCCTCACCGAGTTGCCAGGTTTGTACCTGCGCATGAAAGGTCTCGAATACCTGGACTTCTTCGGGGAGCTGTATGGTTTGCCCGTGAAACACCGCCGACAGCGCAGTGAAGAGCTTTTGGAGCGCTTTGGGATGCTGGAGGCCGCCCAGCAGCGCCTGGCCGAGTACTCCAAGGGGATGCGGCAGAAGATGGCTTTGATCCGTGCCCTGTTACACGATCCGCCGGTCCTTCTGCTGGATGAGCCGACCTCAGCGATGGACCCGCACAGCGCCAAACAGGTGCGCGATTGTATTCGTGACCTGCGCAGCGAGCGGCGGGCGATCATCATCTGCACGCACAACCTGCCCGAGGCGGAATCGCTGGCGGACCGGATTGCCATCATTCGCCGCGGGCAGATCATCGCTTTGGGCACTCCCGCTGAACTGAAGACCCGCTTGTTAGGTCCCCCGCTGATGGAGCTGCGCTGGCGCGCGGACCGGGACGGGCATCTGCCCGCTTTGGACGATTTGATCGTGGTCGAAGATTGGGGGGAGGGCTGGCTGCGTTACCGGACTACAGAGCCGGAAACTGTCAACCCTCGCCTGGTGCATCGCCTGGACGAGGCCGAGATCGAGGTAATCACCCTCAGCGAAGTGCCGCGCAGTCTGGAGGACGTTTACCTGCGCGTGGTGGAGGAGGAGTGAGGTGAGTGCTGTCGCATCCGCGCGCCTGTCGTTGAGCAGGATCAGACGCGAGTCCCTGCGTCGCGTGTTGGTCATCGTCCGCCGCGAGGTGCGCGATACCATGCGCGACTGGCGCATCGTCACGCCTATCATCTTGTTGACCCTTGTCTTCCCAGTGTTGATGGATTTCACCGCCGACCAGGCGTTGCAGTGGGCGGCCAGGTATGGCGGCACCATCGTCGGTGAGCGGGCGATTCCCTTCTTGTTGATGGTAGTAGGTTTCTTCCCCATCTCCTTCTCGCTGGTCATCGCCCTGGAGACTTTTGTGGGAGAGAAAGAGCGCCGCAGCCTGGAGCCTTTGCTGGCCACGCCCCTTTCCAACGCCGAGTTGTATTGGGGCAAGATGCTGGCGGCCATGATCCCCCCGGTCGCAGCCAGCTACCTGGGTCTGGGAGTATATCTGGCCGGTCTGTATTTCACCCTGCACTATGTGGCGGAGCTTGAACTGCTGGCGGTGATTGTAGCCCTGACCACGGCCAAGGCCCTGGTGATGGTCTCCGGGGCCGTGGTCGTCTCCAGCCAGACGACCAGCGTGCGCGCGGCCAACCTGTTGGCCAGCTTCATCATCATCCCCATGGCCCTTTTGATCCAGGGGGAGAGCATCATCATGTTCTGGGGCCGCT
Organism: Anaerolineae bacterium; assembly: GCA_014360845.1. Taxonomy (GTDB): domain Bacteria; phylum Chloroflexota; class Anaerolineae; order JACIWR01; family JACIWR01; genus JACIWR01. Next base: position 1,065 of record JACIWR010000437.1, on the reverse strand, counting down.
ATGATGTGCTGTGGTGGATTGTGGCCGTGCTGATGATGGCCAATGTGATCCTGGTGCGGATGGGAGTGCACATCTTCAACCGCGAGGAGTTGCTGGGGCGCGAGATTGATGAGATCAACCTGCGTTTCATCTGGCGGCGGCTGAAAAGCTTTTTCCTCAACTCCCCGCGAGATGACCGTCAGGCCAGCGCTGGCGCGACCCGTTTCAACCTGTGGCACGTGTACAGATACGATTTGCCGCTGCTTATCGGTCGCCAATGGCTGCCCATCGCGGTGGTGACGCTGGTCTTGCTGGTCGGGATGCTTTTGGGTTGGGGATATGCCATGCGCTATCCTCTGCCCTCGGAGTATTTGCCGCTGGATGAAATCCCCGAGGAGGCTTTTCAAGACCTGTCTGGCGTCGGTTTTTTGCCCAGTTTCAATGTATCGGCTGTGTTCGCCAATAACGTGCGCGCCCTGACCCTGGGGGCCTTGCTGGCCTTGTTCTCCTTCGGCTCGCTGGCCCTGATCCAGATGATGCTGCCCATGGTCATCATCGGCTTCTTTGTAGGAGAAGCTTTTCTGCTGGGCTACAATCCCTGGGTGTTCTTCGCGGCTTTTATCTTGCCCCACGGGATCGTGGAACTGCCGGCGGCGGTCATCGCCACGGCTTTTGCTCTGCGCATGGGCGCTTCGGTGGTGTCGCCACCCAAAGGTTTGACGGTCAGCGAGGGGTTGCTGCTGACTCTCGCCGATTTTCTGAAGGTCTTTCTGTTTCTGGTACTGCCCTCACTACTCATAGCCGCCGCGTTGGAAATCTGGGTCACGCCCAGAATCGTGCTTGGTATATATGGCGCTGGATAGGTCTATCAGTGCACTGCCGTGAACAGGCGGTGCTGGGTGACTCTTCACATTGGAGTACCTATCCAGCACCGACTATTCAGGCCGGTGCGATCTTGGCTCAACCGAGGTGAAACACACCACGAGCAGTGACTACTCAGCCTATGCTCCAAGTCCCCGTCCCGGGGACGTTCCATGCGGCAAGATGCTGTCTTTTGCGCGGTTTTCTCAGCCGAGACGCCCCCGG
>JACIWR010000436.1 GCA_014360845.1 Anaerolineae bacterium | reverse complement strand
TTTCATGCAGGATATGAGGAGGATACCGATATGCCTTTGGTGACAAGTAAAGAAATCCTACAAAGAGCTCTGGAAGACCACTTTGCCGTAGGCGCTTTCAACGCCAACAACATGGAGCAGATACAGGCCATCGTCGAAGTGGCCCAGGAGGAGCGGGCCCCGGTGATTCTGCAGGTGAGTCAGGGGGCGATTCGCTACGCCGGGTTGGCCTTCGCCGCCGGGATGGTGAAAATCGCGGCCAGCATGGTGGACGTGCCCGTTGTCCTGCACTTGGATCACGGCACCAGCTTCGAGCAGAATGTGCTTTGTCTGCGAGAGGGCTTTACCTCGCTGATGTTCGATGGCTCCAAGCTCCCCTTCGAGGAGAACGTGACCATCACCCGCCGCATTTGCGAGATCGCGCACATCGCCGGTATCCCGGTGGAGGCGGAGCTGGGCAAAGTGCTGCAGGCCGCCGATGGGGTCACCGCTGCCGAGGTGGAGGCGGCGATGACCGATCCCGATCAGGCCTTGGAGTTTGTCCAGCGCACCGGTGCCGACTCGTTGGCCGTGGCCGTGGGCTCCATCCACGGCATGACGGGGCGCGAGGCCTCGCTGGACATTGACCGCATCGAGCGCATCCGTCGCAAGGTGAACGTGCCTTTGGTGCTGCACGGCTCCTCTGGGGTCAAGCACGAGAGCGTGCTGGCCGCTATCGAGCACGGCATCTGCAAAATCAACGTGGCCACCTACCTGAATCAGGCTTTCGTCGAAGCGATGAAAGAGAGCCTGGCCGCTAAGCCCGATGTCGTAGACCCGCGCAAGCACCTGGCTCCGGCGCGCGAAGCGGTCAAAGAGCGGGTGCGGGAGAAGATTCGGCTCTTCGGCAGCAATGGCCGCATTTCGGCCAGCGGAGGCTTCGTCAGTCCGCGCACGGTGCATCGCAGCGTTGAGCTGGGTGGGGCAGAGGAATAAGGACATCGCCGTAAACAGGCGGTGCTGGCTGTGGGGGACGAAGAGAGGCCTACGGGCTGCTTGGGACGGCAGGTAGGCGGCTCTGGGGCTTTCCGACGCGGTGATTTCGTTCGGGGGTGACTACTAAGCCTATGCTCCAAGTCCCCGTCCCAGGGACGTTCCATGCGGCAAGACGCTGTCTTTTGCGCGGTTTTCTCAGCCGAGACGCCCCCGGGACGGGGGCTACGAGCTTGGGGAGGACAGTGCGCCTGCTAGCCTGAGTAGTAACGTTCGGGGGATACAATGGCGGTGAAGTCCGCGTTTATGATTATCATTGGAGGTTTGTCACATGCGTATAGGAGTTCTGACCGGTGGTGGTGATGTGCCCGGATTGAATGCAGCGATCCGGGCGGTGGCTCGCCGTAGCTTCATCTACGGCTACGAGGTACGAGCTATCAAAAACGGCTGGGGTGGCCTGGTCGAGGGTAATATCGTGCCTTTGACCAGGAGCATGATCTCCGGCATTCTGCACGTGGGGGGCACGATTCTCGGTGCCTCACGGACCAATCCCTTCCGCGATAAGGCCCTGGCACGCATTTGCCTGGATCACTTCCAGGAGTTCGGCCTGGACGCCATCGTGGCCATCGGCGGGGAGGATACTTTGGGCGTGGCTACCAGGTTTTATGAGGAGTACGAGTTGCCGGTGGTCGGCGTGCCCAAGACGATGGACAACGACGTGAGAGGCACCGATTACTGCATCGGCTTTGACACGGCGGTGACCACCGTGACCGATGCCCTGGACAAATTGCACACCACGGCCAGTGCTCACCACCGCGCCATCGTGGTCGAGGTGATGGGACGCCATGCCGGATGGGTGGCCATCATCGGTGGGCTGGCCGGGGGTGCGGACTACATTTTCACCCCCGAAGTGGAGGGCAGTCTGGAGGACCTCTGCGAACACGTGCAGAATCGCTGGCGCCAGGGTTCCACCTTCAGCATCATCGTCGTCTCCGAAGGAGCCCGCATCAAAGAAATCGCTTATTCCGAGGAAGAGCTGGGCGCGAGAGATGAGTTTGGCCACGTGCGTTTGGACCGCCGTGGTCTGGCCGAGACCGTGGCCAAGGAGATCGAGCGTCGCACGGGCTTCGAGGCGCGGTCGGTGGTGCTGGGACATCTGCAGCGCGGTGGGTCCCCTACGGTGTTCGACCGCGTGCTGGCCACGCGCCTGGGCGTGCACGCCGTGGAACTGGTGAAAGATAAGCAGTTCGGTTACATGGCCGCCTTGCAGGGTAACAAGGTCGTCTCCGTGCCCTTGAAAGAGGCCACCAGCGGCATCAAGACGGTGGACGTGGAGCTTTACGAACTGGCCCGCACCTTCTTCTAGGCAGTGCGTATCTGCCGCCATCCGTCAGGCCCGGCCCCGACGGCGGCTTTTTTACAAAGGTTTTACATTTGGCTAACACCGGTTTAGCACTCAGCGGCGAAAATGGTCACAAACAACAAGCAATGCACAAGGAGGATGCACATCATGAAAAGCAAAGTGACCAAATCGCTGTTGGGATTACTGGTAGTGGGCCTGTTGGTGGGCGTCTGGAGCGGGCCGGTCCTGGCGGAGGAGCCCCGGGACCGTGGCTTTATGCACGGCCCGTTGACGGCTGTGACAGGGACGCACCTGGTCATCGCCACGACACGGGGCGAACAGAGCGTGTCCACCACCGCGAGGACGGTGTTCCGGGTGCCTGGGGTGGAAGAAGCGACTCTGGCCGATGTTGCTGTGGGAGATTATGTGGTGGTTCGCTTCCGCTCTTTGGAAGATGGCACGCTTCTGGCCGCGCTGGTGGCGGTGATACCGGCCGGACAAGAGGGCGATGTCGTGCTGCGAGGGCTGATCACGGCGATGGAGGGCACGACGCTGACCGTGCGCAGTGGGCAGGGAAGGGTCAGCGTCCTCACCGATGAACAGACCCTGTTTCACTTGCCGGGGGTGGAGGAGCCCACGATCGCCGATGTGGAAGTCGGGCAGGTGGTGCTGGTGCTGGGCAGACCGGAGGGTGAGAGCTTCCGCGCGGCGGCTGTGGCGGTGGTATCGCGCCGCGTGATACGCCGGCACACGGTGCGCGGTCAGGTCTCCGCCGTGGACGATCAGACGCTGACCGTGAATACACCGCGCGGCGAACAGCTCGTGT
>JACIWR010000435.1 GCA_014360845.1 Anaerolineae bacterium | reverse complement strand
GGTCACCGCCTGATAGAAAGTTCGCTGCGCCAGCCGCACGCGGAACCCGGCCTGCAGCAGTGCATTGTACAGCCGCGAGGCATCCCAGGTGCGCCGTTCCTCGTTCTCCCCGGCCTGGGGGAAGAAGCGGTACAGCCAGTGGCCGGGCATGGCGGTGGGCAACACATCCACGAAGGCCCACGTCCCGCCGGGCTGCACCACCCGCCGCGCTTCCTCCAGCAGCGTCTCCTTGTCCTCCGTCCGCTGCAGAGCGAAGGGCGTCCAGAGGAAGGAAACGGACTCATCGGCCAGGGTGTGCCAATCCTGCACCCGCTCGAGGCTCACCTCCGGCCATTTGCGGGGGTCCACCCGCAGTGGGGGGACGCCGGGGCGGGCCAGTTCGACCACGCGCCCGATGGCCTGCTTCGCCTTGCGGCGGGCTTTGAGCCAGTCGCTGAGGGCGGGGGTGACCCGCTTGCCGACCATTTCCTCCGGCAGGGTGGGCACCAGGGGCCAGTCGGGCGTCTCCTGGGGATGGGGGGTCCCCGTCAGCGGTGGCAGGACGGGGGCGAGCTGCAGCTCCTGGGCCAGTTCGGGGGTCCAGAGGGGGGCGAAGACGCCGAAGGAGACCTCGCGCAGGAGGGGGAGGCGGCGGAAGAGGGGGACGAAGATGGGGTAGGGTTCGAGGGTGGCCAGGCGGCCCTGGGACATGTCCACCTTGACCTGGCGCAGGGCCAGGCGCAGGAGGTCGCGGCGGTCGGCGGGGTCGGCCTCATCCCAGACCTGGGCCAGTTCTTCGAGGGTGGCGGCGGCGCGGCGGATGGTGTCCAGGTCGGCGGGGGCGGGGAGTTCGGCCAGCTCGCGGCGGATGCGGTTGAGCTCGCGTTGGTAGAGGTCGATGTCCTCGTCGAAGTCGCCGCGGATGTACTGTTCCTTGAGGCGGCGGCGTTCGGCGATGAGGCGGGCGCGGCGGCTTTCCAGGGTGGGGCGGTCGTCGTCCTGGGCCAGGAGCTCCTCCAGGCGGGATTGCCAGTCGTGGGGCAGGCGCAGGCGGCGGAAGATGGCGCCGACCTGGCGTTCGATGACCTCGGCGCGCACCCCGGAACTGGCGGCGGGGCAGTCGGTGAAGCCGCGGTCGCGGGACATCTCGCGGTAGTAGGAGCCGGCCTTGGCGCCCTGAGCACGGAGCTTGCGGCCGCAGACGGCGCAGGTGGCGATGCCGTTGAGGAGGTAGACGCGGTACTTGGGTTGGTAGGTGCGGGGCGCGCCGCGGCGCTGCTGGCGGATGCGGCGGCACATGTCCCAGAGCTGAGGGCTGACGAGGGGCTCGTGTTTGCCGGGGAAGAGCTCGCCGGCGGTCTGATCGCGGCTGCCCTGGCGGTAGACGACGAAGCCCTTGTAGAAGGGATTGCGCAGCATATCGGCGACGGTGTCCTTGGAGAAAGGGCGGCCGGAGCGGGTGCGGAAACCGGCGTCGTTGAGCCATGCAGCGATCTCTTTGGTGGAATAGCGGCCGGTGGCGTAGCGTTGGAACAGCTCACGCACGGCGCGGGCTTCTTCCTCGACGATGACCGGGGGGGTATCGGCGTCGCCGCTGTGGCGGTAGCCGTAGGGGGTGATGGAGGCGTTGTAGAGGCCGTCGCGGGCGCGCTGGCGTTTGGACTTGCGGGTGTGCATTTTGAGCAGGTCCACGTAGTACTGGTGCAGGGCGGCGAGGATGGTGAGGAAGAGGCGGCCGGTGGGGGTGGAGAAGTCGAAGCCGGGTTCCTTGACCGAGGCGAAGCCGATGTCGAGCTTGCCCAGGCGCTCGAAGATGCGGAAGGTATCGAAGAGGCGGCGGGAGAGGCGGGAGAGCTCGTGGACGAGGAGGATGTCGAAGGCGCGCTGTTCGGCGGCGGCGAGGAGGGCTTCGAGGCCGGGGCGGTCCATGTTGGTGCCGGAGAAGCCGGGGTCGGTGAACTCGGCGACGACGGTCCAGCCGCGCTGGGCGGCGAACTCGCGCATCTCGGCCAGTTGGGCGGCGATGGACTTGCCGCTTTCGGCCTGCATATCGGTGGAGACGCGGGCGTAGAGAGCGACACGGGTCATCATATCCTCCGGGGTGAACCACGAGGGACACGAAGGTCAGGGAAGGACCTGGTGTCCCGGTGTGGTCGTGGTTGGTTTACCTGCCGATGAGCAGGGATATTCCGCCGCGGCGGGAGCGACGGGACGAGCATAATTATACTGTAAAAGTGGCGGAGGGGAAAACGGGGCGGGGCGGCGCCGCTCCCCGCCCGGTAGGGGTTTACTGGCCCTGCTGCCGGCCCTGCTGCTTGCGTATGATGTCGCGGATCTTGCGCAGGAAGGCCTCCTGGCGGGCCGAGTCGGAGGGTTGAGGTTTCTTCTTGCCCATGGCAAATCTCCTTTTCGTTGAGATTTGCCTGCCGGCAGGCATGGTGTTTATGAGAGCAGGTGACCACCTGTACCCCAGGCCGAGGGGGCCGTGCTCTTGCCAGAATTCCGTTTCCGGTGTATTCTTGGCATTGTGCCCCATTGCCTGTTGGTACCACCATAGTACATCAGCGGGTTTTAGCGGTGCAGGGGGGCGTTTTAAGTGGGGGACAGGAGTTTTTAAGTGGAGCGGTGACACGTGGACAAAAGAGCTTTTGGTGAACAATTGAGAATCTTTCTGGAACGCATTGATGTGGGGTACAGTGGTCTGGCTCGCTGGCTGAAGGTGTCGGCGGCGACGGTGACCCAGTGGGTACAGGGGAAGACCCGGCCCGACCGGAAGCATCTGGCTATGCTGGTGCTCAAGCTGTACGTGGCCCGTGGTCCGGATAGTTTGGAGGGCAAGGAGGGAGGCGGGGCTTTTCGCAATCCGGAGGAGGTAGCGGACTGGGTGCGGTTGCTGGGTTATGAGGTGGAGGACCTGGCGGCTGGCGTGGTGGAGACCTTCGACGAGGGGGACAGAGCCAGGGAAACCTTCCTGGCGTGGTTGCATTCTCAGGCAAAGCCCCAGGTGGACGTTCGGGCTCAGGGGGTGCAGCTGCCCTCCTGGTACGTCGAGAGGTCCGCCGAACTGGAGCACTTGAAGGCACTCCTGAGGGCGGAGAAGGGCTACCGGACCCCGGCGGTCAAGCGGGTGGTGCTGTGGGGGATG
>JACIWR010000434.1 GCA_014360845.1 Anaerolineae bacterium | reverse complement strand
TGGCTGGCTATGACGTCAGCCAGGTGCCTATGGCTTCTCTTTGCACCGGACTCAGCCTTGCCTGGCCCCTGGAGACGCCTCAGGGCCTTGTCCCAAACTCGTGACGGTCCCATCCAGCCCACGTCTGAGATCACCAAAGAGGAGAATAATGAGTTTGTTCAACGTATTGTTAGAGATGCTGCAATCGGGCTGGTTAAGCCTGCTCGATTACGTAGCAGCTCACGTGTTGCTCTGTCTGGTCCCGGCCTTTTTCATCGCCGGGGCGATGACAGCCCTCATCCCCAAAGAAGCCATCACCCGCTATCTGGGCAAGGATGCCCCCAAGTATATCTCGTATCCGGCGGCAGCGCTTGGCGGATTCGTGCTGGCCGTGTGTTCCTGTACTATCCTGCCCCTGTTCGCCGGCATCTGGAAGAAAGGGGCCGGCCTGGGACCGGCCATCACTTTTCTGTTCGTCGGTCCGGCGGTGAACATCCTGGCCATCGCCTATACCGGCGCTGCCATCGGCTTCGACATCGCCCTGGCGCGCATCATCCTATCCATCGCCTTCGGTATCATCATCGGCCTGATCATGGCCTGGCTCTTCCGAACGAAGGAAGAAACGGCCAACGGCGCTCTCTTCTCCCAAAAGGCTGCGGTGCGCCCGGCGATCTGGCTCTTCTTCGGCCTTCTGGTGGCCATACTCATCGCCGGAACTCTGCAGGTGGGAATCCTGACCCGCTCCTACGTCTCCATCCACCTGCCCCTGGACCTGGATGGGGCCTTGATGAGCGCACTGGACAACGCGCACCTGACCGTGCAGGGAGCCATCCTGATCGTTCTGCTGCTCGTCCTCGCGCCCCTGGCTTACCTGGGCCTGGAGCACATTGACGAGAACATCAACTTCTGGACCGGGATCGCCCTGGCAGCGGTGCTGGTTACCATCCTGATCGCTGCTCCCACCGTAGATCAGACCGCCAGTGTGCAGATTGACCTGACAGGACGCTTCTTCGCCGTGACGGGGTTGACCATGGCGGCGGCGGTGGTAGCCCTGCGCGGGCTGGAGAAGTACGAGATGCAGGAGTGGCTCTGGGAGACCTGGCGCTTTGTCAAACAAATCTTCCCCCTGCTCATCGTCGGCGTCTTCGCCGCGGGCATGGTGAAGGCCATCATCCCCGCCGACTGGATTCGGACTCTGGCGGGGCAGAACACCCTATGGGCCAATCTCATCGGGGTGGTGTTCGGCGTTTTCATGTACTTCCCCACCCTGGTGGAAGTGCCCATCGCCAACATGTTCCTGGACCTGGGAATGCATCGAGGGCCTTTGCTGGCTTACCTGTTGGCGGACCCGGAGCTCAGCCTGCAGAGCATCCTGGTCACCAGTAAGATTCTGGGGCCGAAGCGGACGTGGGTCTATGTGGCCCTGGTGACCCTCTTCAGCACCCTGGCCGGATATATCTTCGGCATTGCGCTGACGTTGTTATAAGCGCTGCCGGTTCACTTAACAAAATCTCGTGGAACAAGGAGTGTCCTCATGGAAATCAAAATTCTGGGTATGGGATGTCCCAAGTGCAAGCGCTTGGAGGAAGTAGCGCGCGAAGCGGTCGCCGAGGCCGGCGTCGAGGCTGAGTTCACCAAAGTCACCCGTATCGGCGAGATCATGAATTACGACATCATGTCCACACCGGGACTGGTGATAAACGGAAAAGTGGTCTCCTCTGGTCGGATTCCCTCCAAGGCCGAGATCGTGGCATGGATCAGACAGGAGGGGACATAGGCCCAAACCCAAGGCAGGCGCTCACGCAGCGGTGGAAGGCGAGTTCTGCCCGTCACGGACAGACCGCTGCGTTGACCGCGACGCCTTGACACAAATGCGAGGGGGTGTCCTATGTCGCGCAAAGAGTTGAAAAAGAAGGTTGAACAAACGGCGGCGGCCATTGACGCAGCTCTGATCGAGAAAGCTCTGCGCGAGCTGATGCGCGAGGGAGAGGACGTCGGCGGCGGCATCAATGCCTTCCGTCTGGTCCGCTATCTGCTGCGCGAGGAGAATCTGACCGATGTGGAGGTGACTTGGGCCTACCGCTACATCAAGCCGCCGTTGCAAGCCGCGCTGGAGCAGCTTCCGGCCTACGTGTTTTTCGAAGGAGACTGATGAGCTGAGGATGCCATCTTCCCGGCGGGAAGAACGAAGTGAGATGGTGACTACTCAGCTTATGCTCCAAGTCCCCGCCCGGGGACGTTCCATGCAGCAAGATGCTGTCTTTTGCGCGGTTTTCTCAGCCGAGACGCCCCCGGGACGGGGGCTACGAGCCTGGGGAGGACAGTGCGCCTGCTAGCCTGAGTAGTAACGTGAGATGTGCATATCATCCCTCGACCTCGCTGCCTTTGATCTCGCGCTGATCGCGCGGAGTTGAACTCCGCGAGAGCAAAGGTGGTGCATAGGGGGTAGGCGCGGATTCCGTTCCGCGCCTTTATTTTTGCTCTGCGCCCCGGCGGTGACGAACATGCGCAGACAAAGAGGTGACGGTCACCTTGGAGGTGACCGTCACCTCTCGTCACCTCTACTTGACCAAAGCTTCCAGAAACTGCTGCGCCCCGTCGGGCAGCCGGCGCTTCTCAAGGTAATCCCACACCAGCGCCTGATAATCCTGCGGGGATCCTGCCCAGGCTCTGACGAAGGCCCGATCCACCAACGTGCCATCCCGCTCGCCTATCCATTCCAGGTAGTTGCTGTAAGGCCACGCTCTCGGATCGGCCACCAGTCTATCTTTGACCGGATTGGCGTGGATGTAGCGGCAGAGGTGGATGAGATAAGTCTCGTCGCTGACCTGTTTGGCCCGGTAGCGATGCTCAAAGAGGGTGCCGCTGTGTCCATAGCGCTTGTTGTAGGCTTTGGTGTAGCTGTTGAAGACCCGCTGGGGAAGCAACCCGGCGGGGGTCTCGCCTTCCTGGCGCACCAGCAGATGGTAGTGGTTGGGCATCAGACAATAGGCGATGATGGTGAGGTGGAAGGCCCGGCTGTAGTGCTTGATGCGCCGCAGGGCGAAGAGATAGTTCTCCGGCTGGCGAAAGATGTTCAGCCCGCGGGCGCCCCGGTTGTAGAGGTGGTAGTACCCTCCCGGTTGCCAGGTGATGAGGTCCTGGCGGGCGTATGGCATCTGGCACCTCCTTCAGGTGACGGTC
>JACIWR010000433.1 GCA_014360845.1 Anaerolineae bacterium | reverse complement strand
TAGCTCAGCCAGGCTGTGGCCAGCCAGCCGACGCTCAGCCCCTCTCGATTCCCATGGGGGTGGATCACCTCGTTCAGCACGTCGGGGATGCCCATCTTCTGTTGTTGATGGATCAGCAAAGGGATGTCATCTACTCGTTCGGTGCGAATCTCCACTTCTGCCATAGTGACAGAAGCTTACCACAATTTCACTTTCTATGCAAGAAATGAGCGAATGACAGGTTTCTATGCAAGAAATGAGCGAATGACAGGTTAAAGGAACAGGCTTCGTAGAACACGGCCAGGTTTTTGTAACCGCGCTGATGATGTCCTTCACAAACCCAATCGGCGACGCAGTTAGTAGGCAGGGGATCGTAGTACCAGCTCAGCAGTCCCGCCGAGGGTTTGCCCGCCAGATGCACCAGTCGCCCGCTCTCGTTGGTGCGCAGGCCGCAGAAGCCATATTCTCCCTCACCGATGACGCATTCGTTGGTACAGATGGGACAATGCACTCCATCGGCAGCGCGGGGCGGTTCCACGGGTAAGTAGAACTTGCGCCGGGTTTCCGCGTGGACCGGCATGATCAGGGGCAACGCTTCGGAGGGACGCGCGCGGATGCAGTCGGCGCAGACCGCCAGGGTAGAAGTTATCAACGGTGAGGTCTTGCCGCAGATCGAACACCGCGTCTCGGTTCGGCCCAGAAGATTCTCTAAAAACATTTGCACCCCCTCGACGCCACGGCTTGATTAATTATACACGGCTTTACCAACCCAGGCAAGCTTTCATCAAGGGCTGTGCCCTGGCCTCAGAGACCTCTCCCATACCCTCAGAATATGGTAGGCGCGGTTTCTTACCGCGCAACCCTGGTCACGACAGGGTGCCTTCGCGGTGCTGGGGGCCGTTGGCCGCGCTATTACCCCAATCGCCTGCCTGCGGGACAGCGAAAGCCTGGGGCTTCGAGACCCAGGCGCGTTAACTTCCTTCCCCCCACAACCAGCACCGCCTGTTCCACGGCGGTGCGTCCTCAGCCAAACCCAACCCGCCCTACAATGCGAAGCTACTGATGCGGCCACCCTTCGTCTTCGCTCAGGGCACGGCGGCACGGCGGCGGGCCGCCGCTACGGGACAAACCTGCCCCCAAACTGAAGCGCACCCCTCGCTTTTTTCAAACTTGACTAGAACAGACGTTCGTGATATAATGTTAGTGCATTTTTTAAGGTCAGGCATAGACAAGTGCCACTCTACGCCTCCCGCTGTCAGCACACGGTTCAAGGAGGGCGAACCATGGAACTTTCCGAACGCCAACGACGCATAATGAATTTCATCCGCGAATTCACGCAGAAGAAACACTACCCGCCGACTATTCGAGAGATTGGCCGCGCCACCGGTATCTCCTCCACCTCGGTCGTGAACTACAACCTCAACATCCTGGAGGAGAAGGGGCTCATCGCCCGCGACCGGACGGTCTCCCGTGGCATCAAGCTCTTAGAGTGGCCCACCGAACTCGCCGAACAAGTCATCTCCATTCCCCTGCTGGGACGAATCGCCGCCGGCAGTCCACTACCTGTCCCCGAAAGCAGCAGCGATTTCGGCATCTTCGGCGACGAGACCATCGAATTAACGCGCGGCATCATCAAGGACACGGACAACATCTACGCCCTGCAGGTCAAGGGTAACTCGATGATAGATGCCCTGATCCACGACGGTGACATCGTGGTCATGAAGCATCAGCAACACGCTGAGAACGGAGATTTGGTGGCGGTGTGGTTGCGCGAGGAGAAAGAAACTACCCTGAAACGCTTCTACCTGGAGGAAAACGGCCAGGTCCGTCTCCAACCGGCTAATCCCACCATGGCACCGATGTATTTTCCCGCCAGTGACGTGGAAATCCAGGGCAAGGTGGTGTGCGTGATCCGCCAACTCAATTGACATCAGCACGAAGGTTGAATGAGTCAGGTAGCTCTGGTACGCTGTGAGAACTACAATCTGGATAATGTCCGCGCCGCCGTGCGCCGCAGTGTGGAACTGCTGGGCGGGATGCGACGCTATGTGCCGCCCGGAGCCCGGGTCCTGATCAAACCCAATCTCCTACAGGCCAGCACGCCCGAGGAAGCCATTGTCACCCACGTCAGCGTGGTACAGGCCGTGGTGGAGCTGGTACAAGAGGCCGGTGGGCAGGTGACTATCGGCGACAGCCCTTTTGGCATGTTCACCAGGGGCAGGCTGCAGCACATCTACGAGAGCACGGGCATGCAACAGGTAGCCGAGGCCACCGGCGCCACGCTCAACTTTGACACCGCCGCCACCACCCGCACCCACCGCGAAGGCCATCTGATCAAGAGATTGGATGTGGCCCGCTACGCCACCGAGGCCGAGGTGGTGATTTCCATACCCAAGCTCAAAACTCACGGCTTCATGCGCTTTACCGGTGCGGTCAAAAACCTCTTCGGCGTGATACCCGGCACGACCAAAACCGGCTATCATGCCAAACTCGTCACCCGCGAACGTTTCGCCCACATGCTGGTGGACGTGACCACCTTTATCCGTCCCGCCCTGGCCATTATGGACGCCGTGGTAGGTATGGATGGCGACGGCCCTTCGGCGGGGAGACCCTTCCCCATTGGCGTCATCCTGGCCAGCGCTGACAGCATCGCCCTCGACGTGGCCGCCACCGCCTTAGTCGGCATGGAACCCTTGAGTGTGCCCGTGGTGCGGGCCGCCGCGCAGCGCCGCTTGACCACCGGCCGGCTGGCCGACCTCGAATTAGTGGGCGATTCTTTCGCCGAGGCGCGAGTCAGTGGCTTCCGCCCGGCGAAATCCGGCATTGACCTCAACGCCGTGCCCCCATGGCTGCGCAACATGGGCACCAGCCTGCTGGTGGCCAGTCCGCGGGTCACCACCTCGTGCATCGGTTGCGGAATATGCGCGGAAAACTGCCCCGTACAGGCCATTCACATCGAGAACGGACGAGCGCGGATCCATTTGCCCACCTGTATCCGCTGCTATTGCTGCCACGAGATTTGTCCGGAACACGCCATCGAACTGCATCAACCCTGGCCGGGTCGCATTTTGGTGCGTTAGTGACTATTCAGCCTATGCTCCAAGTCCCCGTCCCGGGGACGTTCCATGCGGCAAGACGCTGTCTTTTGCGCGGTTTTCTCAGCCGAGACGCCCCCGGGACGGGGGCTACGAGCCTGGGGAGGACAGTG
>JACIWR010000432.1 GCA_014360845.1 Anaerolineae bacterium | reverse complement strand
AGACAGTCGTCGTTTCCAGGTCTTTTCGCTCAGTATTCTTTGTCTCCACTTCTTCGGTGTGGAAGGGGAGCGTATACTGCCAAAAAGACCGGCGCTCGGAGACGCGGGTAGGCACCGGCTTCTCAAAGATGGGCAGGTACTCGTGAGCCAGCAGGAGGAAGTTGTACTTGATGCTTCGGGCATACCAAAAGCCTGTGGTCTTGCAGTTGTGCTGCCGCTTGATGACCAGTTCCCTCAGGGAGAACCCTGCGTCCAGAAAGACGCGAATGGTCCGAAAACCAATGGGCACCACATGCTTGGACTTTCTGGCGTCGCCAATGAGGATCGCGCACTTGCCACCAGGTTTCAGGACGCGCAGGCTTTCTCGCGCCACTTTTCCCATTTCCGTCAGGAATTCGTCCTCGGACAGGGCCGATAGATCCCCAGGAATGTTAGTGCTATATTTGATGATACCAGCATATGGTGGGTGGGCGCAGATGAGGTCAACACTGCCGCTGGGGATGCCACGTAGGTCTCTGGCGTCCCCAACGGAGACCTCGGGCTCGTACACTGGCTGGGCCCTATCCCCGAAGAGCGTGCGAGGCGGGGAGAACCTCAGGTTCTCCAACGTAATACCAACTGCGCCGGGGTTGATGTCCCAGGCGATGCATCGCCGGCCCAGCAGCTTCGCTTCTACGGCTGTCGTGCCTCCACCTACAAAGTAATCCAGCACTACGTCGCCGGGCTTGGAGTACTTGAGAATGACGTTCCGTGGGATGTAGGGGGACCAGTTTCCCCGGTACCGCCCATCGTGCGTGGCCCAATCGCCGCGCTGTCTGAAGCTCCAAATAGTGGTGGTCTCTTCGCGGAAGTCTGCGGGCTCCCATCGCTTGATCCGCTTCGGACGCCGAGATATGCTGATGTTGACTCCATATGCCTCGGTAATGATCTCTTCCAGCTGGCTGAACGAGATGCCAAACCGAGCCCCGATCTCTGCATCGGGCATTCCCCGCTCTTTGGCGGCCAGGACCTCTCGGCGCAGGCTTTCCTCGCCATGCTCCTCCCTGATGTGGGAGCCCAATCCCTGTGGCATCACCGCGCCATCACATAGAGGACACCGGGATTGCTCTCCCTGTTCAGTGACTTGCCGTTCGTTTCGGCTGCTCAACGTGCCCTCCCACTTCAATGAGGAACCTTCTCCCCTCATCACGAAGATGGCCCCCCATACCCCATCGCCTCCAGGGCTCGGTCCTGCAGGGCCCACATCTCGGCCTCTTCCTCTTCCGTCTCGTGGTCGTAGCCCAGCAGGTGCAGCGTGCCGTGGGCCACCAGGAGCGCCAGTTCCTTCTCCACCGCGTGGCCGTGCTCCTGTGCCTGTTCCTCGGCCCGGGGCAGGGAGACGAAGACCTCCCCCAGGTAATACTCGCCCTCCGGGGAGGTGACGAAGGGGTCCGTCGGCTCCGATTCGGCGAAGGCCAGCACGTCCGTGGGCTCGTCCACCCCGCGATACTGGCGGTTCAACTTCTGGATCTCGGCATCGTCCGTCAGGACCACGGCCATCTCCCCAGGCCCGGAGAACTGGGCCGCGTCCAATGCGGCGCGGGCTGCCTCCCGCAGGAGCGTGGGTTCCACCCGCCCAGCCACAGATGCCGAGATGAGCACCTCAATGGCCACGCCCACCGTGGCTTCCTCACCTTCCATGCGGTTCCTCCTCCTGGGCCAGGCGTTCGGGCATGGGGGCTGAAACCCCGGCCGTGGTCCCGTCTTGTGGCTCGGGGGCCTTGGGGTACCGGACGCGAGGATGGTAAACTCCTTGCAGCACCCCCACGAAGGCGCGGCGAATCTGGTCCAGGTCCCTCATGGTCAGGTCGCACTCGTCCAACTGGCCTTCTTCTATGCGCTGTCGGATGATGCGCTGCACCAGGGCATCCACTTCCTCCGGGGTGGCGGGATGCTCGCTGCGCACCAGCGCCTCGCACCCATCGGCCAGCATGACGATGGCCGTCTCCTTGCTCTGGGGCTTGGGGCCCGGGTAGCGGAAGAGGGACTCGTCCACGTTCTCGCAGCCGCCGGCCTGCTCGCAGGCCTGGTTGTAGAGGTAACGGACCAGCATCGTGCCGTGGTGCTCGGGAATGAAGGCCAGCACCCGCCCTGGCAAGCGGTACTTCTTGCCCAGTTCCAACCCGTCGGTGACGTGGCTGATGACGATCTGGGCGCTGGTCTGCGGGTCCAGCCGCTCGTGCACGTTGGAACCGTCAAACTGGTTGTCCACGTAGAAGTAGGGCCGCAGGGTCTTGCCGATGTCGTGGTAGTAGGCCCCCACGCGGGCCAGTTGGGCGTCCGCCCCGATGGCCTCGGCTGCCTGCTCTGCCAGGTTGCTGATGAGCAGGGTGTGGTTGTAGGTGCCCGGGGCCTTCATCAGCAACTGGTTCAGCAGGGGGTGAGTGGGGCGGGCCAGTTCCATGAGCCGCAGAGGCGTGGTCACGCGGAAGAGGCTCCCCAAGAGGAACATGCCCAGCAGGGTCAGGCTGGACGAGGCCGCGCCGTTGGCCATGCTGGCGGAAAACAAGGTAGCCAGGCCCAGCCAGTCGTAGTTCCCGGCCGGCAGGCGGAAGGCGGCGATGGCCGCGGCCCCGGCCAGGGCCACGTACACCCCCATCCACAGAAAGTTGTTCAGCCTGCCCACCCGGCGCATGCTCAGGGGGGCCAGCAGCCCGCCCGTCAGCAGGTAGACCATGACCTCCAGCGAACCCTGGGAAAGGTACCCCGCCACCAGGGTGAGGAGCAGGGCGCTGGTGACCCCCGCCTGGAAGTGCAGCATGGACCCCAGGAGGACCGAAAGCCCCGCCAGGGGGAAGACGTAGGGCAGGACTACATGCCCCGGGACCATCACTTTCGCCAGGAGGACGAAGAGGACGAGCAGTGTGGTCCACAGGCCACCAGGGTGACGATGGCCAGGAAGGCCGCCGCCCGGGCCACCTCCTGCCAGTTCCGCTCCGACTCGCGCAGACCCAGGGCGTCCAGGGCCTCCACGTCCAGTTCGTCCACGATGTCGCCGGCGCGCAGGATGACCTCGCCGGCCTCAATGGTGCGGCTGACCGGCGTCACGGCCTCGGCCTTCTGGCGGCGCAGTTCTGCCGTCTTGGCCGCGTTGTAGAAACTGTTGGGCCGCATCAGGCCCCGCACCAGGGCCACCACCACGTCGGTCTGGGCCTCGTCCAAGTCCAGGCTCAC
>JACIWR010000431.1 GCA_014360845.1 Anaerolineae bacterium | reverse complement strand
GAACGGCGGTTGGGATATAGGTGAGGTGTTGAATTCGGACGGAACGGTTGTGGCACAAATGCGACATGATAAGATAACCCTTTGGACCAGAGACAACGTAGGCGAAGTGATACCCGGCGTGGTAACGCCCCTGAGTTGGTCGGTGTTGGAACCGCTGAGCAATGGGGCTTTTCGCTACTTCCTGCGCCAGGTGGGGGTGCGCCACTATCCTCAAGAGGGGCTGTTCGGCCTGTTCTACGGGCGAGTGTATCTCAACCTGACCCGCTTTCAAGAGTTGGTGCGTCGCTTCTATCTCAGTGAGGTTGGTGCAAGATTAAGCTCCTGGCAGCGATTGGGCGCAGCTTTCACTTTGTTGAAAACAGCGGTAAGGGCGGTCTGGCTACTGCTCACTCTGCCGGGGCAGGCGAAGCGCTACATGGCCGAGGTACCCGACCGGCGCAGGGTGAAGGGGGAGCACCCGCCATCGTCGGCGGACCTGCTGGCGGACGCGGCCCACTGGCAAGAGGTTTGCCAGCGGGGCATGAACGTGCACCTGGCCATTACCATCTTCGCCAACCTGCTGTACGAATTCCTGGATAAACTCGTGCAGCGCTGGCGCGGCGCTGCGGAGGTGACAACGGCGGACCTGGTGACCGGTCTATCGGGGATGCGCAGCGCTGAGGTGGGACGGGCCCTGCGGGCGCTGGCCCAGCAGGCTAGGGCCATCCCCGAAGCCCACCAGATTCTCCTGGATGCGTCGCCGGAAGAGGTCTGGGAGCGGTTGCGCGCCTGCCCGGCGGCGGAATCCCTCCTGGCCGGGTTGGAGGCATTTCTGGCCGAGCACGGTCACTCCAGCCAGCAAGAGTTTGAGCTGATGACCCCTCGCTGGCGCGATGACCCCACTCCGGTACTGAGCATGCTCCAGAGCCAGGTGCGCGCCGCCGGTGACATAGAAGCAGAGGATCAGGTGGCGGTACGGCAACGAGCCACTCACATCATGCGCTCTCGTCTGCTTCGTGGTCTGGAGCGGCTGATACCCTGGCGCTGGACCCTTTTCGCCCTGGCTTTGCACTGGTCGCAGGAGTACAGTGTGTTGCGCGAGAACATGAAATACGCTTTCGTACTGGCCTATGGTCATCTGCGAGAGGATTATCTGGCTCTGGCCGCGCGACTGGTGAAAGCAGGGCGGTTGGATGCAGCGGAGGATATTTTCTTCCTGCGCGCGGAAGAATTGACTGGACTGGTAGATGGAAGCCTGGGTGTTTCGGCAGTGCGCGATCTTATTGCCAGCCGTCGTCGGGAGCACGAGCTTCACTTGTCCACCGACGCGCCATCGGCCGTCGAAGAACACGGCGGCGAGCACCGCCGGCAGCAGGCCCCGCAGACGGAACAGGGACCCACAGGACAGGTGTTACCGGGCCTGGCCGCCAGCCCAGGACGCATCACTGCCCGCGCCCGGGTGATGTTCGATCCAGCAGAGGCCGCTTCACTGCAGAAAGGGGAAGTGCTCGTCGCCCCCGCCACCAATCCGGCCTGGAGCCCGCTGTTCCTTACCGCCGGCGCCCTGGTCACCGAGATCGGCGGTTTGCTCTCTCACGGGGCCATCGTCGCTCGCGAGTACGGCCTGCCCGCCGTGCTTAACGTTAAAGACGCCACTAAGATCATCCGCACCGGTCAGTTGCTCACCGTGGACGGGGAGCAGGGCCTCGTTTACATTGAGGATGGCGCGGCATGAAGAGCCGGGGTCCCCTCTTCGCAGAAGAAGCCTATCGTCAGCTCTACAATCCCGCTGCCGGGCCGTTGTGGTCCGCCACGGCAGGATTGGCACCGGAAGAGGACGGGGATCATTATCGGGCTGAGCACCACTTCTTCGAGTGGTGGTATTTCGACGCTGCTTTCACCAATGGTTACACGTTAGTTGCAATTCTACACTCTTCGTTGTATAATACAGCTGATGATAAACCCACTGTTGACCTGCGAGTCTACGCGCCCGACGGTCGCCGCTGGCTGGGCATTGGCCGCTTCGAGCGGGAGGCGATGAGCAGCACCGGCGAGCGATGCCAGGTGCGTATCGCTCATTGCCAGGCTGATGGGGACGGCTCGCACTACCAGTTGCGATTGTGCCAGGGAGGGATCGAGGCCGAGCTGGAATTCCAGGGCAGTGTCCCAGGCTGGAAGCCAGGCACCGGTTACCTGTTCCGTGATCAGGCCAGTGGGCGCTTCTTCCGCTGGGTGGTTCCCCTGCCTCGGGCGCGAGTTGCCGGCTGGCTGCGAGTGGATGAGGAGAGGTTCACTGTCACCGGTGAAGGCTATCATGACCACAATTGGGGCAATGTCTATTTACCTGCCGCCTTCTCCCGTTGGACGTGGGGCCGCGTGCTGGCTGGCGAGTGGACGCTGATCTTCGGTGATGTGGTGGGGCGGGGGGCAAGGCCGGTTCACGTCACGCCTTTCATGTTAGCCCGGAACGATGAGATTTTGCTGGAGACAGACCGTATCTTCATCCGAGAAGGGGACCCGGCGCGGGAGCCGCGCACTGGTGCACGCTACTTCCGGCACCTGCACTTGAGCAGTGGAGAGGGGCCGGGGGTATCCTTGGTGTTGAGGGCCCGTCGGATAATGGATGCCCTGGATTTCGCCGCACCGCGCTTGTCTCTAGCGCGCCATCGGCGTTTGCGGGGAGCGGCGGAAATGGCCTTCTACCTGGCCCAAAGAATCCCTTTCGCCCGACAACCGGTCGCCTGGCTGTTGGGCAAGGGGTCCTACTTGCGTTGGGAGGCCGATTATCGTTTGGAGTTGTCCGGTCACAATGTCGTGGAGGGGAACAGAGCGCTGTACGAAGTAATGATTCTTTGAGGGGGGCGTATAGTTGTCGGCACTGGAGTAGCCACACAGGCGGGAACATGGAGCGAACTGCCAACTCGTTCCGTGGCCAGTACCGATCAAGCGGCACCTGTTGCAGTTTGGAGGTGCGAGATGCAAGTTCGAATACGCTTGACTATCACGATAACGGTGTTATTGAGCCTGTTGTGGTCACTTTCTGCCCTGGACATCCACGCCGACCCCCCTTTCGATGACCTGACGCCCAACCAGTACACTTTCGTCGGGCGGCGGGGCACTACCTATACCGCTACTTGGGATACAGATACCTATGAGGTGCGCATCAATACGCCGGATGGTACCTTCCCGTGGGATTGGATGTCCTTCGTCGGCCCCGATGGGGTTAACTCCCTGAGTGGACTCAGTGGTATTGG
>JACIWR010000430.1 GCA_014360845.1 Anaerolineae bacterium | reverse complement strand
GCGTGAATTGTAGCGGCGGGTGCAGGTAAGGAGCGACGCACTTAAAAAGTGCGTCGCTCCTTTACAAATGCAGCAAGTGGGTGTAAAATAGAAATGCAGGAGAAGAGATCACAAGCTCCAGTGTTACAGGGAGGTGAGGGCGATGACAGCGACCGAGAAAGAGTTTGTCTTCGAGGATTGGGTGAGCGAAGGGGTCAAGGGCATCCGCTCGCGCTTGCGCCGCCGGCGCGGATTGCTGCCTGAGGAGTTCCACAATCACATGCGAGCCGCCCGCAAAGAGACCTTGCTGGCCGTGCGCAGCCTGTTGGACGCGGCCATCGAGGCGATGGAGAAACCCAGCCCCAAGAAAAAAGCGACCAAGATTAAGGTGGAATAACTTCGCAGAATGCGAGAAGAGGCCCCAACGGGCCTCTTTTCACGTCACGTCTTCTCCGCCAGGTGCCACGGTCAGCGTCTGTTCGTGACGGTAAGTTACCTGACCGGGACGTCCACCGCGCACGCGTTTCACGTAGCGGCGCAGGGTATAATCCACGGCCACGGATTTCTCCTGGCGAGCGGCGGAATAACGCGCCGCCAGGCGCGCCGCCTGTCGGAGTGTGGTATCTGGCACCTGGAGACCCTCTGTTTTGATGATCACATGCGCCCCTGGAATGCCCCGTGCGTGCAGCCATATGTCATCCGGTGCAGCCCGGCGGAAGGTCACCACATCGTTTTGGCGGGCGTTCTTGCCCACCAGGATAGTGAACCCATCCTCCGATTGAACCTCCAATGGATGGCTGCGCTGGGGCCGGTACTCAACGCGCTCCGCCTGGAGATAACCCGCTGTCCGCAGCGCGGCGCGTACCTCGTCAATCTCCGGCCGGTTAGAGGCCAGTTCCAGGTCGGTGACCAGTTGATCCAGATAGCGCAGCTCCAAATCGGCCTGGGCCAGACGGGCTGGGACCCCAGCAGCGGCGCTCTTCGCCTTGCGGTACTCCTTGAAGTACGCCTGCGCGTTCTCCACCGGCGAAAGCTTCGGGTCCAGGCGAATGGTCAGCGGCGGTTCGTCCGGGGACATCTGCGCCACCAGCTCCTGCTGACCGGGCTGCACAGTGTGAGCGTAGGCCAGAAGGAGCTCCCCCTGGTGTCGCAGCCTCTCAATCTCCTCCGGGGCAGGTTGAGCGCGGAGCAGAGCCTGCCGTTTGCGCTCCACCCGCCGACGGGCCTCCACCAGAGCCGCGCGCACCTTGTCTTTTGCCGCAGCGTAGGCCTCCTCGCCAACCAGAGCCGCGTAGTAAGCCTCCAGCGCCCGACTGATGCTGCTCAACTCCTCCCCCTGAGCGTACTGGGTCAGCAGATAAGGCGCGAAAGCCAGAGGCTCCCCCTGCTCATAAGCCAGAGAAGGCCGCCACCGCCGCTCCCACAGCGATAACATCAGCTCCTGGAAAGTAGCCGCCACTCGCGCGAAGTCCACCACGCGCTCCACGGGGACGGCCACCGCGCCGGTAGCCCGGTAGGCGATCTCCTTGGCCAGCAGCGGACTGACCCCGCGCACGCCGTTCACCAAGACGCGCCACAGAGGAGTGCCATCTGGAGCGGCGGTCACCAGGTAGCGCACTCGCCCCTCGTCCAGGTCCGTGGGATCCAATTTGGGCTGGGGAGGCGGCGGCACGTACAATTGGCCGGGGAGCAAAGTGCGCACCCGGCTCATCTCCGGCCCGACGCGCTTGATACACCCCATCACGATGCCGTCGTCGGCGACCAGGGCCACATTGGCGTACCGTCCCATCACCTCGGCGATGAGCGTCGTCTCCCCCTCCCGGTGGGCGATGCGCATGTGGATGATGCGCTCGAAAGGCGGCTGCACCACGCCGACAATACGTCCTCCTCGCACATATTTGCGCAGCAGAAGCAGAAGGGGCGACGCGCTCTCCACCCCGCGGCGTAGTTTTTCCTCCACCAGGTGAACACGGGCGTACTCGGGATGAGCCGAGAGCAACAAATAACGGCGCTGATGCCGGGCATACACCTCCAGCCCGACGGACCACTCATCGGGTTGCAACACGGCCTGCACCCGCCCTTCGAGAATCGTCTCTCGCAGCTCATCAACGACCGCTGCCGTAGTCATGGCATCGAAATACAAATCAACTCCCCTCCCAACTACTCAACTATCCAACTACTTGACTCCTCATGTATAATACCACATTTCCCCCGCACCGCAAAGCCGCCCCCGATGCGCATTTGTCGGGGCCGGGCAAAGCTGCTATAATAAGGCCAAACTGTTCTGAGGAGGTTCATCATCGTCGCTCGCTACCCAGTTGACTTACACGTACACACCACAGCCTCGGATGGCACCCTCACACCGACTCAGGTAATCGAACTGGCTGCCGCTGAGGGAATACGCGTCATTGCCATCGCCGATCATGACACGGTAGGCGGGGTCACGGAAGCCTTAGCCGCCGGGGCGCGGCTGGGGGTCGAGGTCATCCCCGCCGTGGAGCTGAGCATCAAAAACGAGCCGGATAAGGAATTCATCGAGCTGCATCTGCTGGGCTACGGCATTGACCACACCAATCCCGACTTCGTCGCCGTGCTCGAGCGAGTGGTCCAGGCGCGCATCGAACAAAAAATAGCCCAGATCGAGGTACTCCAGCGTGATGGCATTGACGTGCCGGTCGAAGAGGTTTTTGCCCTGGCCGGGGGTGTCCCTGGTCGGCCGCACATCGCCCAGGTGGTGATGGCCCGCAATCCGGGACGCTTTCCTAACAAAGAAGCCCTCTTCCGCGAGTACCTGGCCGCCGGAGGCAAAGCCTACGTCCCGCGCCGTTTCTCCCTGCGCCTGGCCGAGGCCGTAGAACTGGTCGTACAGGCGGGTGGTGTACCCGTGCTGGCCCATCCCGGAGCCTATCCTGAGGTCAGCGACCCGGAGGCGATGGTCCGTTGGGCCCGCGATGAGGCCGGTATTCGCGGATTGGAAGTGGCCTACACTTACAACAAAAACCGTCCCCACTACAGAGCCTCGTCCCAGCAAGTAACTGCCCTGATCGCTCGCTTCTCCGCCCTGGCTGACGAACTGGGCCTGCTGAAAACCGGCGGATCCGACTTCCACGGCACGGGCAAGGACATCGCTCTGGGCGAACAGGGATTGACCCTGGACGAATTCGCGCGTTTCAAACCATAGAAATCCCGACAATCCAATCATAATCACCATGCTGCACCCTGCATCTTGCCTCTTGCTTCCTGCATCCCATCATCCGGCCTGATCGCAAAAAGACACGGGATTTTCTGT
>JACIWR010000043.1 GCA_014360845.1 Anaerolineae bacterium | reverse complement strand
ATCCGAAATCCAACGCGGAGGCACGACCCGCGCGGCGTTGTGGCGATGCACCCACAGCTCCCGTCCGTTTACCTGCTCGCGGCGGATGGAATTGTGCACCGAGTCCCAGAGCAACACCGGCGCCGGCAAATCCTCCCCCCACACCTCTCGTATCACATCACGAAGGACAGCCAGCACTGCTACACGATTGGCATAGGCATAATTCGTGGCCGCCCGCAAAGCACACAGCACCCGCTGACCCTCTTCTGAGTTAGCACGGATAGGCACCCAGGGTCGCGGAGAGAAGTAAGGCCAGCGGCGACGGGCCTCGGCCCACGAGTGTACGCCTTTCATGTGCAGCGCCACTTTATATCGCCACTCGCGCAGGCGCCCCAGCCAGGTGTTCTTGCGCCGGTGAGCGTATAAACGCCCCACATAAGCGCCCAGGTGACCCGAGTCGGCGTGAAACATGACCACGATTTGCCCTGTGTGCAGCCCCCAGGCACGGGCCACGCGCTCATCCAGCACCTCGGCAACGGCTTGCACTTCTAAAAAGTGGTTACCTCGACCCACCAGGCCGAATTCTCGCCGGCCGAGTTGGCGCAACTCCACGGGCACAGCGCGCGCGATGGCCTCGGCCTTCCCTTCCTCGCCGGAGGCGGCAAAAGCATCCCCTCGATCCTCCATGCAATCCAAAAGCGAGACACCAAACCCCAAACGAGACACAGCGGCCGCTGCCCCCCGGATCAGCACACCCATCATCTCCTCGGATGAGAGAACAAGCTGAGCGCGGGCCGGCTTCAGACGTTCCGCCAGCCGGGCGAAGAGAGCATCCAACCGCTCCTCGTCCAAGTCATCAGTGGTTAGCGACGTCCGCGCCAGGGCCATGCCACAGCCCGGCGAGGGACTGGAAAGCCCCAACACAACTGCGTCCTGAGTCGCCACAGCCACACTGGAAGGCGTCTCCAAACGCGGCTTGTGGTGCAAATCTGGAAGAGCGACCACGGGAGCAGCGACACATTCCAGAGCAGCGACCTGCTCCAACACAGCCAACGCATCCGCGGAAGGTGGCACCGCTTCGGGGGCGAAAGCATGCAACGGCACCCGCATCTCGCCCGCCGGGCCAATCATTATCTCAGTCATGGGACCACCCCGCCAAGCGACGCACATCCTCAATCACCGGCCTCAGGTTCACCCCCGCCTGCACGGCGATTTCATAGCAATCCACCCGAGACATTAAACGCTCCAACATCTCCAGTCTCCGTTGGCTTTGCTTCCCTCGCGGCGACAACAAATCCCAAATAGCCGCCTGCTTGCTGTACTCATCCGTTTCCTTGGCCAGCTTATCGTAAGTTAATAAGCGCTCCATACATACCTCGCGGGCCAGGGAACGCACTCCCCCCTCCGGAGCCAGGTGCAGAATGCCCACCAGGCGCGGGCTGGTCACATCTGCTCTGGTCGCCGGTGCCAGTTGATAGTCGTATCGCCCATGGGAAAAGGCCTGTCCCGCCGCCCCCAGTCGTTCCCCCAAATCGGGCAACAAAGCGCGGCTACGCCGATCCAGGTGAATCGGCTCCGGGAAGGCGTACACCCGCTCCCCGTCGCAGAACACCAGGTTGTCCGCAAGCAACCTGGCAGCAGGATCGGACAGCAGCGCCAGAGCGAAAGTGGATTTTCCCACACCGGGTAAGCCAGCCAGCACTATCCCGCCGTGCGGATGCGCCACCGCCGCCGCGTGGAGCAAGTACCATCCCCGTTTCCGCTCCAGATACCAAAACAATGGGAAGTAGACCAGGAAGTAGGTTAATGTAACGAACAGCCGCGTCTTGCCTGCTTGTCCTTGCAAGATATATCCCAGACGGCTGCGATGCGAGGGGAAACGATACCCGGCCTCAATGACCAGCCCGTCGCCAGTCAGAGCGGCACCAAGCTGAAGTCCGGGCAGAGCCAATACTGCGGTCTGCACAACGCCTTTGTCGTTCAGCAGTATCCGCCGCCCCAGCCTTTCCCGATACTCATCGTCCGCGGAGACAAGGGACTTGCCCCAGGCCAGACGCACCTTGATTGGCACCCTTTCCACCGTTCCGCCAACAAGGTGATGCAAATAACGGTGCGCATAATCGAGAAATCCGGGATTATCGGCCTGCAACTCCAGGCCCACTCCGTGCAAGCTCAGCCGTAGCGGTTCCTGCTCCATTCGTGGAATCTGCCCCCGTGCCCTCATAGCTTCCCCAACTGGAACCGTGGGCGTATTAAACCTCCCGGCCACAGACAAGCACTGACCTGCAGCGGATACTTCTCCGGAGCGACAGGTACGGCACAATCCGCTTCATATGTGGCATGAGAGTTATCCCTGCTGCGCTCACAGCACACCGCATGGCCCGCCAGAAACACCCTCCCACACCTGAGACACTGCACCCCCTGCAAACGGTATCTTTGTTCACTGAGTCTCCAGCATCGAGGCAGCATCGTAGGGCTCCTTCATCTCGCTTCTGAAGTACGCAAGCTGTTTTGAATAATGGCTGAGATTGTTGCTACCCGGTGGTCCCAGGAATTTTCTGCCGCAATAGCTTGTCGCAGTCGGCGCATGTCCAAACCATGTTCCTGGAGAGCACATTCGATTTGATGCACGAAATCTTCTTTGTCAGCAGCGATTCTCAACACCTTACTGAACCTGCGCACAGCGGGAATATCTACAGATACAATGGGATTACCTACTGCTAAGTACTCATAAAGCTTGAGAGGGTCTATATGGCGAGTCCAATCGTTTATCACATAAGGGAGAAGACAGACCGAACACGCCCTGATATATAAGGGCAGGCTTTCCACGGGCTTGCAGCCCAGCAGAAAAACGTTGTCTAACCGCCGCAAATTCTCGAAAGCGCGATTTGTCCCGTGCAGTTGCACCGGCCCAATCAAGACCAAAGACCATTCCGGGTGTGTGCGAGCAACCAGTGCTAACAAATCGAAGTCCAGTTTTTCTTTAATAGCTCCCACATACCCGATTATAGGTCGAGGCAGTGGAACGATATCAGGGGGTATCCGTGGAGGCCCTTGGAGGGCCTGAACAAAACCCCGAAAGTCCACCGCGTTTGGAACCCAGTGGATGTGAGATCCCACTTGCCCTTTATTGCGCAGCAGTTCTTCGGACGACACAAACACGACATCCGCCACCGCTATAAGCTGTTGTTCTATCCTGGTAAAAGCTTCATTACCCATAGGCCAGGGGACAGGATAAGCTATGTACTCATCCACTATGTGATAACACACCAGCTTCTCACGCAAGCGGCCCACCAGACGCCCTTGAGTAGGGTGATACAACCATAAAATTGGATCATCGAAAGCAAGTTTGCGTATAACGTCCTTCAGTAATAAGAGTCTTGCTTCAAAAGTTAAGGCATCAACTATGCGGACCCGGGATTCCAGCAGCATATCTGGGAAACAATAGGTATACAGGTTGTCTCGAACCTTTTCCAATTTTCCCAGGCAAGCTCTCCGCAAACTCTGAAAGCAATGCCTTATGGGTTCTGGCCCCGAGACGAAAAGTACACGGTTACGCGCAGCCAAACGGAGCATGATCTGATGGCGGTTTCGCCACAACCCATCCCAACTCTCAGGCGCAATACACACAATGTTCTGGCCCGCTAGCATTTCAGCGCCTCCGAATAGGAGAGGCGAAGATGTTCTCGTCGCGCTTTCAGGATACCCATCTCCCAAGAAATGCCGCACCACAGCCCGAACAGAGGATACAATAAACTCTTACGCGGGATAGTCCGCGCCACTATTTCCATGGCCACGCGCGTAGGCCACAGCAAAAGAGGCAAAACCCGCAAAAGAGCATCAAGGGTTCCCCCCCTGACCCGGCGATTATCTATGAAGTGGTAGCGAATAATGTGAGGAAGATATGCTTCATTGAATGCATCAGAATGCCGAGCCATAACCTGATAACCTGCATATCCTTGCCGCTGGCGACGTTGACTGATGTCGTCCAGATCACAAGGGTTTATATGCCAAGTCCGCACATTGGGAGCAAATACGACCTTTACACCAGCCTGGTGCAGACGCGCACCCAATTCCCAATCGGCGAAGCTCTGCACATCCTCGCGGAAATAGCCAAAACGTTTCAACACCGGCGCGAGGATCGCAAAATTGCGCGTGTCTATGCGCTTGACCTCCCTTTGATAAGCCCAGAACTCCTCCCACTTGGCCTGTTCAAGTTCGGCCCAGATATTAGCATTGATTCCCCCTGCAAAGCCCAACACGGCTTGAGCCTCCCCACCGGCCAATACGTTACTGATGGCCTGAAGCCAGTCGGGAGCGGCAATACAGTCGGCATCGGTGAAAGCCAATATATCCCCATCAGCTAGTCTGGCTCCCCGATTGCGCGCTGCGTATGAACCGGGCTTTTCTTCTTGCACATAGCGTACTTCATACTGGCGAACCACTTCCGACGTACAATCCCGGGAGTTGTTGTCTACAACGATTATCTCGAATCTATCGGCCGGATACTTTTGCTTACATAATGATTCAAGACAGTCGGCTATATTGGCCTCCCCGTCACAGACCGGGACAATAATCGAGCATTTTGGCCAATAGGCCATAACACTTGTCTCCATACCATGAGTCCATAATTCATGCGCTCAGTTCAGTTAAAGTCAACCTCCTGAGCCCCCCTTGAATCAGCTAAAAACCTATCCGAGAACTATGTAGGACAGCTTTTCCAAGCTATCCTGGCAGGCCGAAAAGCCAGCCCGACTCTTCTCTTCCGGAATAGGTACTAATCAGCAACCGGTGCCGGAGTGAGATAATCTCTCTTCACCCGCCACCTTATCAAAAGCAGGCTGTGCCGAGGTAATCCCCCCAACTTTGTCCGCTTGTTTCGCGTATACTCCCTCGACGAAACCAACGCCCCAGTAGAGCATCCCTAAGAACAAAAGGGGAAACACCAACGGACGACGTAATAACATTCCAGGACTAATCCGTAGGACGCGTAAACAAGTACGCGCAAACTTGATAAACGGCAAAAATGGAATAAATAGCGGCGCAAGCCATGGCCGACGGACGAAAAATGCACCTGGCAGGTCAGCTACCTTGAGCACCTGGGCCGTGATCCGTCCTATGCGTCGTTGATGCCTGAAATACTCTCCCACCTGACTGCGGTTAGTGTGAGCAACGCGAATCGCCGGATCGAACAAGATAGGTACGCCATTACGCTTCAGGTTCAAGTTGTAGACCAGGTCTTCCTGGGGGTAGTACTCTGAACTGAAGCCGCCGTAGCGTTCAAACACCCTGCGGCGGTACGAGATATTACAGGTAGGAATGTGGGCCACCTGTCGGCGTGGCCCATGCGGCAGGAATTCGCGGAATTCAGCCATGTATCCCGCCCACCCTACAAGACTTTGGGGGTTACCGTTTTCGACTGCACCGCCCACGACCTCATATCCGGCCTGGTGACCAGCGACGATGTGGCGCAGCCAATCTGGTGCCGCCTGGCAATCGGAATCTAGAAACGCCACAATATCGCCACTGGCTCGAGCAACGCCTAGATTGCGCGCAGTTCCGGGGTCAGTACGGTGTGGGAGTGAGATCAACGCCACCGAGGGAAACTGCTCACGAATCAATTGCGGTGTGCGATCAGTCGAGCTGTCCACAACAATGACCTCGTAAGCTCCAGCGAAGCCCTGCTTTAATACAGACTCAAGGCAGGCCACGATCGTTGCTTCCGAGTTGTAAGAAGGGATGATAACCGAACAGCGGATCTTATCGTTCGTCATATTCATCTTCGTTACAGTACCACTCCACCGTACGCCGCAGGCCCTCATCGTAACCTATAGCTGGCACGTACCCCAACTCATGTCGCGCTTTCTCGATGCTGAACCCGCGGTTGACCGCCAGAGTATCCACCTTATCCCGGGTCAGGAACGGCGCCTGACCTAACACGCGCAACCCCAAATGCGCCTGAGCCGAGTAGACACCTTCCAGCACCCAGCCTGCCATACGGGCCAGTTCGACCGGAACGTGCCAACGTGGCGGCTTGCGCTCCAGCAGGCCGCATATCTTAACCACTAAACCATTCAGAGTGATTGGTTCCGGTCCGGCGATGATGTATGCTTGTCCCACTGACTGCTCACTTTCCCCGGCCAGGATCAGCCCCTGCACTGTGTCGCTGACGTAACACAGATGCAGATGGTTACGTCCGTTGCCCACGGGGACAAAGGTGCCCCGCCTCAACATAGCAATCAAACGGGTGACCATGCCCCAGTCATCGCCGGGGCCGTAGGTGATGGCCGGACGGACCACGGTCGTTGCCAGTCGCCCCTGCCGGGCAAAATCCAGCACCAGCTCCTCGGCCTGAGCTTTGGTGCGGTGATAGAACACTTTACCGTCATCGGGGCGAAGGGGGAAACTTTCGTCAATGCCCAGCACACCCGGATAGCCCAGCACGCCCACCGAGCTGCAATAAACAAATCGCCCCACCCGACCAGCCGCCGCCTCCAGCAGATGACGTGTGCCATCAACGTTGACTGCCACATAATCGGCATACGGTGTGCCCCAGCGGTCGCGAATAGCCGCCAGGTGATAGACCACATCCACTCCGACCACCGCTGCCTGGCAACTGGCCTGGTCGGTCACATCACCGTAAACCAACTCCGCCCCGGCCAGACCGTCGGTGCGCGAGGTAGGGCGCACCAGAGCGCGCACCGTGTATCCCCGCGCCAGCAAAGCGCGCACCAGATGTCCCCCCACAAAGCCCGATCCCCCCGTGACCAGAGCTCTCACCCGAGACCCTCCATCGCGGGGCCCACACTTGCCTGCGACGGCGTGTGATTGAACAAGCCACTGGCCACTCGCCCCGCAGCTCTGAACAGGGAGGGATAATGACACAACATGTTGGTGTAGGCTGCGTTTGCCAGGGGACAGAAACACTCTCCCCTGGCGATGGAGGCCCGGGCTGCCTCGGCCTCCGCGCTGAACCAGATACGCCCGAAATTGTAGTCCACACCGCGCAGATTGCCCAGTGACTCGGCCTTGATGCAACAAACCCACACATCCCCTTCTGGCGAAATCTGCGCCGAGGCCCAGCCCGCGTAACAGGGAATCACCTGCCGCCTTTCGGTCAGGATGCGCTTCACCAGACCGTAATATTGCTCGCGAAAAGCCTGGGTCACCCGCGAGATGCCGGTGAAGGGCTGCGCCCGCAACTGAGCAACCAGAAAATCCACCGCCGCCGCGTACTCGTCGAGACCGGGCGTGATGTCTGCCCCCACTGTGTCCAGCTCCACCCGCTCCTCGGCAATCTCAGTGATGTACGAATCCGGAGCCAGAGCGCTGATCTGCCGGTAAAGGTTGGGAATGTCGCCCACGTTGAAGCGTGAGATCACGGTGTGAATACCCACGGTCAGATTAGGCAGGGCCAGCGCCCGCAAGCGCCGGTAGGTCTCCAGCGTGCGCCGGAAGTTCCCCGGCACGTTGCGAATGGCGTCGTGCTGTTCGCCCCAACCATCCAGGGAGACATTGACGATGATCTGAGTCTTGGAACATGCACGGGCTATCTCCCCCACCCGCTCCGCGATCAACTCGGGCCGCAATCCATTTGTGGGAATGTTAATAATCCCTGGACGACAGCGCCGATAGGCGCTACGGCAAATCTCCACCACATCGCGGCGGAGTAACGGCTCACCCCCACTGATGGTGAACCAGTAAGGCGTCCGCCCCAGCGAGGCAAACACCCGGTCCCACTCATCTGCCGTCAACTCATCGGCCCGCTTGCGCCACACGTTACACGTTCGACAGCGAGAGTTGCAACGGTAAGTCACGCTGACCGTCAGGTTCAGCGGCATTAAGCGGGGTACACCCCAGCGACGGAAGGCCCTGTACAGAGGAATTTTGAACAAGACTTCCACCATATCAGGCCCCCATTCCGTCCGGTTTCTCTGCCAACACGCCGACGTGATGGGCAAACAGTCGTTTGAGCGGCATCCAGCGGCTGCGCTCGATGAAACCCAATCGCCGCATCCGGGTGTGAACGTCCGGATAGGACTCCTCATCAAAGTAGGGCAGATGATGTACATCCCATCTGTATCTTCGCTCTGGCCTAGCCCCGTCGGCTACTGGCTTAAGAAAAGGGAAGAAATCCGTAAGCAGTTTGCCGGGATCGGCTATATCAGGCCACCAAGGCACGTCTACCAGCCAGGTATTGAGCACTCGCAGACCTTGGGCCCTCATCGCTCGCGCCAATGCTTCTCCATCCATCAGCCCAATATCACCGTGTTCCCAGGGCTCTTTCGCTACCCGGTGTTGCCAGCGGTGGAGCCAGAATCCGTAATTGGCTCGGTTGGGCACGAAGATGAGCACGTATCGCCGTGAGATCTCTGTCATCGTTTGTATCATTGCGCCGGCGTTGGGCAAACGAGGTAAGACATTGAAATTCCAGACGAGGTCAAAACTACCAGCCGGAAAATCCAATCTACCGCGCGCAGAGACGACGAAATTGACCCGTAAACCATCCCCCACCGCCCGCCACGCCTTCATAGCCAGATCCACATGTTGCTGCGATTCCAATACAACCGTAACCCGCGCTCCTGTTAGAGCCAGTACTATGCTATTAAGCCCTGCGATGCCGGTCATTCCATCATGGGGACCTTCAAGAACAGATTTTATCTGCCTCTCCTTCGAGATATGAGATAACAGCTTATTCAGTGCAAATCTCTCATAAGTTGTCCCCAAGCCAGTGTCGCAATAGACGACGTCCTCACCCACCAATCGCCTCTCCTCGGACCCAAGACCTACCTGCTAAAAAGAACCCCGCGCACCAGAACTGGGAAGCTGCGCGGGGCATCCCCTTATCAAATATTCCCCCCATCTGTGTGCCGCTCACAGAGAGTGCTGCGGTACCTCTGTCAGCTCTTTGGTGGTCTCGGCCACAGCCCAGATAAACGGCTTGCGCTTCCACACCTTGTAATCATAGGCCCCACGTAACCGGGCACAGACTTCCAGGACAATGGCTGCCGGTCCCCATAGGAAGTAGCGCCAGTTCCACTCCCACTCCTGCAAGAAAAACACAAGAATGCGCAACCCGCTCATTGTAGCCACTTTGTACCCCAGCGTGTCCTTGACGTACAGATGCCCGGCGTATATCCGCCGCCGCTGCTTGAAGAAATCGGTAATGGTTTCCGGGCCGTGGTTATAGACAATGGCTTCGGGTACATAGCGCAGCTTCAATCCTTGCCCAAGGATCAAGGGCTCAATGCTGGCCTCATCCACCGCTGAATCATACGGTATCTGGCGAAAGATGTTGCGAAAAGCAATCAGTTCACCCATTTTCGGGCGGCGCAGGGAGATGCGATGGTGCAAACGCCACAGGAGATGAGCAACGTAACCCATGAAGGTGTGGGGATCGTTGGTGGGCACCGGACGACCACCGGTCATTCCCACCTCCGCGTCCTCGAAGGGGGCAACAAGGTGTTCAATGGTGTCCTCGGTCGGAAGCGTGTCCGCGCTTTGCAGAACAACCACCTCGCTGGAGATGTGCCGCAGCAAGTAATTAACCGCCGACGCCTTCCCCTCCCGTTGACCTTGAGAGAGCAACCTGACCCGTGCATCCCTGGCGCAGAACTGGCGCACTATCTCCTCAGTACGATCAGTGCATCCGCTGGCCACAACGACAATCTCGTCAATCGTGACCTTGTTCAGTCTTTGGGCACAGAGAGCCTCCAGGAGGCGGCCAATATTGCCCTCTTCATTATAGGCCATCAAGGCCACGCAACAGTGGACCATAATTGATTTCCCCTGTGATTGCAGTCACGCCTTGTCGAAATCGCCCGGTAAGCACAGTCAATACACATTTTATAGTACTATACAAATGTTAGAGAGCGGTCAGAAAGTCGTTAGAACTTGGCTAGAATTGCACCCTGAGAGCGAGGCTTGGGTCGTTCTTGTTTCTAACCGTTTTCTAACTTTCCTATTACTCACTTCTAACTTTTAACCGCTATAATTGAAGGCAGTGCAGTTAGCATCACATCAGCTCCCCATTTTCCAATGGCGCAAGGAGGCCACGAACTACTATGGATATTTCAGCTCAAATACGACAATACATTGTAGACAACTTCCTGGTACCCGACGAAGATTTCACGGACGACGACTCCTTCTTAGAGCAAGGAATCGTGGACTCCACCGGCGTTCTGGAACTGGTGATGTTTGTGGAAGAGACCTTTGGCTTTGCCGTGCCAGACGAGGACATCGTACCGGAGAATTTCGACTCGGTCTCGAAGCTGACGGCATATGTAAAACAGAAAATGAGCGCCGGAGTCCCTGTGGAAGTAGTGCTGGTATAGAAAGCTCGCCTTTTCTACAAAAACCGGCTTTACGAGCCTGCCACCGACGCCGCCTGTCCAAGGTTATTGCTCCTGCCAACCCCAGGCGGCGCGGTTATTAGGGAGAAGGGAGGCCCTAACATGCTGCTGGTCAACGAGTTCTTGGAACACAGCGCCGACAAGTATCCCGATAAAACCGCCCTGATCGTTGAAGACAAGCGCTGGAGTTACGCTGAGATAGAGAGCATGAGCAATCGCCTGGCTCACGCCCTGATCGAGCACGGCGTCCAGCGCGGGGACCGGGTGGCCATCTATCTGCCCAATTCTCTGGAGGCGGTGGTGGGCATCTTCGCCACACTGAAAGCGGGCGGCATATTCACGGTGATCAATTCCACAACTAAGTTCGATAAACTTATCTATATCTTGAACAATTGCCGCGCAACGGCCCTGATCACCGGCGGTCGCGGTGGCAAGCTGACCACCAAAGTCCGCGATGCCGTCCCTTCCCTGAAATTCACCGTCTTGTGCGGAGCGGACACCTCCCATGAGGAGGGCACGCTCTCTTTCGCATCCATACAAAACGACTACTCTGACGAGAAATTGCCCCGCGTCAACATAGACATAGACCTGGCTTGCCTGATTTACACCTCGGGCAGTACCGGCGAGCCCAAGGGGGTCATGTCCACTCATGCCAACATGGTTGCTGCCGCCTCCTCGATCATCCACTACCTGAAAAATGTCCCCGAGGACATAGTGATCAATGTGTTGCCCCTCTCCTTCGACTACGGGTTATATCAACTGCTCATGGTCTTCAAGTTCGGTGGGACTCTGGTGCTGGAGAAGTCATTTACTTATCCGGCGGCGGTGCTCAAGCGGATGGAGAAGGAAAGAGTGACCGGCTTTCCCGGCGTACCCACCATCTTCGCCATCCTCCTGCAGATGGACTTGAGCAAATTCGACCTCTCGTCCCTGCGCTACATCACCAACACCGCCGCTGCACTACCCGTCAACCACATTCTGCAACTGCGCGAGAAGTTCCCCCAGGCTACTCTCTACTCAATGTACGGCCTCACCGAGTGCAAGCGCGTCTCCTACCTGCCCCCGGAAGAACTCGACCGCCGCCCCGGTTCGGTGGGCATCGCCATCCCCAACACTGAGGTGTGGATCGTGGACGAAGAGGGCAACCGCGTGGGACCAGGTGTGATCGGCGAGCTGGTGGTGCGCGGTGCTCATGTGATGCAGGGCTATTGGGAGAAACCCGAGGAAACGGCCAAGGTCTACCGTCCCGGTCGCTATCCCGCTGAACGCATCCTCTACACTGGCGATTTGTTCAAGATGGATGAGGACGGCTTCCTCTACTTCGTGGGCCGCAAGGACGACATCATCAAGAGCCGGGGAGAGAAAGTAGCTCCCAAGGAAATAGAGAATGTGCTCTACGCCCTGGAGGGAGTGGTCGAAGCAGCGGTGATCGGCGTGCCCGACCCCATCCTGGGCCAGGCCATTAAAGCTTTTGTCGTCCCGGCCGAAGGCGCGAGCCTCAGCGAGCGCGATATTCTGCGCCATTGCGCCGCCCATCTGGAGGATTTCATGGTGCCCAAGTACGTGGAGTTCCGCGATAGCTTACCCAAGACGAGCTCGGGGAAGATTAAGAAGACAGGGTTGCAGTGAGGATATGGAAGGATGGAGGAATGGGATGGGAGATTGGAAGGTGGGAAGATTGGGAAGACGCACACTTCCAACCTCCCAGCCTTCCAACTAAGGTGAAACATGTGTGGTATCGTTGGTATATATAACTTGAAAACCGAGATTCCCATCGAGGTGTCAACTCTAAAGTCCATGTTGGCCGCCATCCGCCATCGGGGACCAGATGAGTTCGGCATCTACACCGACGCTCAAATCGGGTTGGGCAATGCGCGCTTAAGCATTATTGACCTCTCCACCGGCTCGCAGCCCATCGCCAATGAGGACGAGACACTGTGGATTGTTTTCAACGGCGAGATTTTTAACTACGTCGAGCTCAGGCCCGAGTTGGAAGCGCGGGGACATCACTTCCGCACCACGTCAGATACCGAGGTCATTGTCCACCTTTATGAGGACTTAGGGCCGGATTGCCTCCAGCAGCTCAACGGGCAGTTCGCCATCGCCATCTGGGATAAACGACGGCAGGTGTTGTTCCTGGCCCGTGACCGGCTGGGCATCCGCCCTTTGTACTACACCATGGCCGATGGGACGCTGATTTTCGGTTCGGAGGTCAAAGCCCTGTTGAGCACGGGACGGGTGCGAGCTGAGATTGATCCTGTATCCCTGGATCAAGTTTTCACCTTTTGGAGCACGCTCGCCCCGCGCACCATTTTCCACCAGATTTACGAAGTACCTCCAGGCCACTACGCCCTGGCCCGCGACGGGCGGTTCACCGTGCACCGCTATTGGGGTCTGAGTTTCCCGCCGGCTGGCGAGGAGGATGCACGCCCCGAAACCGAGATCGCCGCCGAGCTGCGCGATCTGCTGGTGGACGCGGCCCGCATCCGCTTGCGCGCCGATGTGCCCGTCGGCGCTTACCTCAGCGGCGGCCTGGATTCTTCCACCATCACTGCTCTGATCCGCCACTACACCAGCAATTACCTGCAGACCTTCTCCATCGCCTTCAGCGACCCCGACTTCGACGAGCGGGAATACCAGGAGCGCATGTCAAATTTCCTGCACACGGACCATCGTCGGGTGGAATGCACTCACGCCGACATAGGGCGCGTGTTCCCAGAGGTCATCTGGCACACCGAGACGCCCATCCTGCGCACTTCGCCCGCGCCGATGTTCCTGCTCTCCCAACTCGTGCGCGAGAACAACATTAAAGTCGTGCTCACCGGCGAGGGAGCTGATGAGTTCCTGGGCGGGTACAATATCTTCAAAGAGGCCAAGGTGCGCCGCTTCTGGGCCAGGCAGCCGCAGTCCGACCTGCGCCCCCTGCTTCTGCGCCGTCTTTATCCCTATGTACCGCAGTTGAGCGCCGGGGGCTCTTACCTGGAAGCTTTCTTCCGCCAGGGGTTAGCCGATACAGCAGACCCCGTATACTCACACCGCATACGCTGGCGCAACACCGCCCGTCTCAAGCGGCTCTTCTCCGCCGCACAGCGAGGCGCTAGCGCCGCAGGTGATCCGGTGGCCGCATTCATCGCCAGCCTCGATGGCCCCTTCTCAAGCTGGAGCGAGCTGGCCCAGGCCCAATACATCGAGGTGTCCATCTTCATGGCGGAATACCTGCTCTCCTCTCAAGGGGATCGCATGCTGGCCGCCCACTCTGTCGAGGGGCGCTTCCCCTTTTTGGATCACCGCGTGGTCGAGTTCTGCAGCCGCATTCCGCCGCACCTCAAAATTCGCGGTCTGAACGAAAAGTACATCCTCAAAAAGAGCGTATCGGATCTGCTGCCCGCCGATGTGTGCCAGCGGGCCAAGCGCCCGTACCGCGCCCCCATCCATCGCAGCTTCTTCCCAGCCGATGGTACGCTGCCCTACGTGGAAGAACTGCTTTCCCCGGAAGCGGTGGCAGCCGCCGGTTACTTCGACCCTCAAGCCGTGGCCCGTTTAGTGAACAAATGTCGCCGGGGTAAATTGGTCAGCGAGAGCGATGACATGGCCCTGGTCGGTGTGCTCTCCACGCAACTGGTACATCGTTTGTTCGTGGAGGATTTCGCCGCCCCTGCCGACAAGGACCTGCATCCATTGAAGTTGTGCATGGGTTAAGGATCAGCCGATGCAGCGGGTTGAGCCGATGTGCCAATCACTCCATCCGCTAAATCGGATGCATCGGTTGACCAGAAGACTGTTGGTGAACGAAAGGATAAACGCTGTTGGAAACGAGACGTAAACTGAAACGATGTACCCGTTGTGTCTTGCCGGAGACTTTCCCCGGCATTTCGTTTGATGCGGAGGGGGTGTGCAACTACTGCCGCCGCTACCGGGGTGATGCCCATCTGGAGAAGCAAAAAGCGCGTCTACGGCGCAAATTTGACGAAATCCTCACCCAGGTGCGCGGTCAGGGCGAATACGATTGCCTGATGAGCTGGAGCGGGGGCAAGGATTCAACTTACACTATGGCTGTGCTCAAAGAGCAATTCGGGCTGCGCGTGTTGGCTTTCACCTTTGACAACGGGTTCGTTTCTCCACGCGCCTTTGAGAACATGCGCAATGTAACCGAGCACCTGGGGGTGGACCACATCATCATTAAACCGCGTTTCGATTTGCTACGCCGGATCTTCATCGGTTCAGCACAACAACGCGACCTATATACCCCCAAAGCCCTGGAGCGGGCCAGCAACGTCTGTACCTCGTGCATGGGACTGGCCAAAGGCATCGCTCTGCGCCTGGCTCTGGAGCGCGACATCCCCCTCATAGCTTATGGCTGGTCGCCGGGGCAGGCGCCTATAACCTCGGCTATCTTCCGGGGCAACCCGCAGATGATGCGTGCCATGCTCCAGGCGACGCTGGAACCGCTGCGCAGTCTGGCAGGTGAAGCCATCGCTCCCTACTTCCCCAGCGAAGCACAACTGAGCGCAGCAAGCCGCTGGCCGTACAACGTCTCCCCGCTGGCTTTCCTCGACTTCGACGAGGAAGCCGAGGTGGAGCACATCCGCAAGCTGGGCTGGCAGCGTCCCGACGATACCGACCCCAACTCCACCAACTGTCTGCTCAACGCTTTCGCCATCCAGTCGCACATCGAGCAGATGGGCTTTCATCCCTACGCTCTGGAACTGGCCAACCTGGTGCGCCAGGGCTATCTCGACCGCGAGGAGGCGATAGCTCGCCTGGAGCAGCCGCCGAATCCAGAGGTGCTAGCCGCCGTGCAGGCTAAGCTGAGCGGGTGAGGTGAGCAATCCCCCGCCGACACGGGCGTGGGAGGAGAGTACCATTGACGCTTGTGCGCTTTCACGATAGGATAGAGGTAGTAGTTAGTTGAACCAAGAGGGAGAAAACAGGGAGGAAGAGTCAAGTGGGACAGAAGAAAAAACCTTCAAGACGCGATTTTTTGAAAGGAGCTATTCTCGCCGGGGCAGGGCTGCTATTAGGCAACCGCATGCGCGCTTGTCCGGGCGTGTCGGATACCATAGCTCAGGGAGCAACTCCATCTCCTCGTGCTTATCTGCCGCTGGTGATGAAGGAAGCAACCCCAACCGCTACGCCAACGTCCACCCCCACAGCCACACCAACATCCACACCCACGACCGAGCCCGGCCCCACTTCTATACCGGGCTCTCCCACAGTGATTCACGTGCATAATCCCAGCGCCACCAACTGGAACGGAAGCGGTTGGTATGGCAATGCCGTAGACCAGAGTGTTGTGAATTCGATGGTACAATCCGGCTTGCAGGAGCTGACCGGTAAAAGCTCCTGGGGCGACATCTGGTACGAGCTGTTCAAGCGAGTGAATCCAGCGGGGTACCAGCCGGGGCAAGGAATTGCTATCAAGGTCAACTTCAACAACAGCAGCGAGGGCTGTGGTGACAGTGACAATGAGATTGATGCTCTTCCTCAGCCAGTTATAGCTTTGATCGCGGGGCTAGTAGCGGCAGGAGTTCACCAAGAAGACATTTGGATTTATGATGCCACGAAAGGAGGCCGCTATATTCCAAACCGTTTCCGCAATCTCATCACCGCCAGCTATCCCAACGTGAGGTTTTTCGGCAAAGCAGCGTGCGGAGTAACCGAGTCCACTTTTGGTCATGTACACAGCAGCCTGCGTGTGACCTTCGATGATCCCGACAATAACCTCACAGACCGATGGCTGCCAGATCTCCTCTATCAAGCCACCTATCTGATCAATATGCCCATCCTCAAGAAACACGGTATCTCACCGGCTACTTTGGGCTTCAAAAACCACTTTGGTAGCTTGGATAAGATAATCAGAGGGGGAAACGACGACTTGCACAACTACATAAACCCTTCTAATAGCCTGTATGACGCATATTACAGCCCTCTGGTAGACATCTACCTCAACTCTAACATCGCGGGCAAGACCGTGCTTATCGTGGGTGATGGACTCTATGGAGCCTCCGGTGCCACTCAATCCGCTGCTCAGTCCTGGAGCACTTTCGGCGGCGATGCACCCAATAGCCTGTTTTTCTCTACCGACCCCGTGGCCATAGATTGTGTCATGGTAGATTTCATCAGGAGAGAGTGGACCTGGGGGATGGATGGGGCTCACGATTACCTCTTCTGCGCCGAGGAGGCGGGGATGGGAGTATGTGAGGGCACACGCAGCGATCCCGGTGGAGAC
>JACIWR010000429.1 GCA_014360845.1 Anaerolineae bacterium | reverse complement strand
CAGACATAACGACGTTTGACATTTTCGCTTAAGTGTTATATCCTTGAAGTGCTTTCTCCCGTGCATCAAAGCCCTCGTTGTTCCCCGCTCAAATCATCAAAAGTCAAAGGAGATGAGAAGATGTACCTTCATGCCGACAGTTCTAAATGTTCGGGCTGCCGGGCCTGTCTGGTAGCCTGCTCGCTATCCCGCTTCAGGGTGAACAATCCCAAGAAAGCGCGGCTGGCGATCATCCCTCATTTTCCCGATCCCGGAGTTTTCGAAGTGAAGACGTGCACTCAGTGCGGACAGTGCGCCGAAGTCTGTCCCGTGGAGGCTATCCTCCAGAACGAGAAAGGAGCTTACTACATCGAGTGGGATGAGTGCATTGAGTGCGGGGCCTGCGTTGAGGAATGCCCCGAAGGGGTGATCTTCACCCATCCTGATTACGGCGACAAACCCTTTGAATGCGACCTGTGTGGGGAGTGCGTGGAGGTCTGCGGGACCAACGCGCTGTGGATTGAGTAGGATTGAGCGGCTGAGGAGGTTGAAATGGCCGTGAGGATTCCGGCTTGGGGGAGAGAAGAGGCCAGCGAGGAGACAATATCCTCGATTGGTCCATCGCCCTGGCTCTGCGTAAAATGCAGGAATATGCCCGCCAGGCAGAAGTTTACGAGCGGCGCTACAACACCACTTTCGAGGAGTTCGAGCAGAGAGTGATGACTAGTGACACAGAGCACCTCGATGAGTGGGACGATTATGTTGTCTGGCGGGGTTTGCACCTGGCGGCCGAGAAGTGGCGAAAGCGGTACGAGGAGCTGCGGGCGTGTATAGGGTGATCGCGGAACTGGACCAGAGTCCAGTCGTCAGGCAAGTCGAGATTGTTAACCTGATCAATGAGCCCGACCTACAAGTTCTAAACTTAAAGGCGAGTCTGATTGATGGCTCTGTTCTGTACATCCGCGAGACTGTCACCCCGACCAGTGATAGTACTCCTATCACTGGCAGTCCGTTGATGACCAACTGATCCGCCGCTGGGACAATGCCCCTCACTGGCCTTCTGTGCGTACCTATCCTCACCACGTATCTTCTCAATAATTTGGGGTGGGGGCAGGTCTTGCACCCGCCCGCCTGGGCGACCGCAAGGGTTCGCCCCTACATTTTGAGAAGATACCTCACCACTGTCACGTGGGCAGGCCAGACAACGTCCTGCCCTCAGATCGGCCTACGATCAGCGATGTGATTCAGTACCTCACCGAGCAGATTGCGAAGTGAGCACAAGCGAGGTAGATGTAACGGCGGGCGGCCCTTCGCCAGGGTTCAGGACATGCCCTGTCCGCCCGTAAACGCGGCCACGGCGGGCCGCCGCTACGACTTTGCACTGATTATACGAGGAGGTAAAGACTAATGGACGGCTACGGCGGTACAATTCTGCGCATTAATCTGACCGACAAGACGATTAAGAAAGAACCCACCAACCCCGACGTCATGGAAAAATTCCTGGGCGGGCGGGGATTTGGCATTTACACCCTGTACACCGAGGTGCCCAAAGGCGCTGACCCCCTGGGGCCGGAGAACAAGCTCATTGCCTCGCCGGGACCTCTCTCCGGCGTGCTGGTGCCCGGTGCCGGCAAAATGGACTGGACGACGAAATCCCCGCTTACCGGCGGGTACGCCTCGGCCAGCGTGGGCGGGATGCTCACTGCCGAGATCAGGCAGGCGGGTTATGACTCCATCATCCTGGAAGGCGCTTCCGAGAAGCCAGTGTACATCTTCGTTGATGACGACGTGGTGGAGATCCGCGACGCCAGCCGCTATTGGGGAATGGGGTCCCTTTCCCTGGAGAAGAAGTTGAAGGACGAACTGGGCGAGGAATTTCAAATCGCCACCATCGGCCCTGGGGGCGAGAACCTGGTCAAGTATGCCTGCATCAGCCACGATTGGGGTCGTCAGGCGGGACGCGGTGGTGTGGGCGCGGTGATGGGTTCCAAGAAAGTGAAGGCTATCGCCGTGCGTGGCACTCAGGACATCCCTCTGGCCGATGTGGAGGGGCTGATTAAACATGCCAAGGCTCTTTTCAAAGCCTGCAAGGACGCGCCGGGCATGGAGGCGTGGCAGCGTTACGGGACGACCATCGTTGTCTCCTGGTGCGATGAGAACGGCGCGCTGCCCACTCGTAACTTCCAGGCCGGGGCTTTCGAGGAGGGCAAGAACCTCTACGGTGAAGTGATGCGCCAGACCATCGTCAAGACGGACAAGGGCTGCTTCGGTTGTCCCAGCCCCTGCGGCAAGTATTCTTACTCGAAGCGACACGATCTCTACGTCGAGGGGCCGGAGTACGAGACCATCGCTCTGTTGGGGTCGAATGTGGCTTTGAGCAATATTGAGGACGTGGCCAAGGCCAACTGGCTCTGCGACGAGCTGGGTATTGACACCATTTCCGCCGGCAACGTCATTGCCTTCGCCATCGAGTGCTTCGAGAAGGGGATCATCACCGAGAAGGAGACCGACGGCCTCAAGCTGAAATGGGGCGATGCCGACGCGGTTTTCACTCTGATCGAGAAGATCGCCCGGCGCGAGGGCATTGGCGCAGTGCTGGCCGAGGGGGTGAAGCACGCGGCTGCGGTGTGGAACAAAGGCAGCGCCGATTTCGCTATCCATGTCAAAGGCATGGAGCAGAGCGGGTACGACACTCACAACGCCACTTCCATGCTCCTGGCCTACATGACCTGTGATGTGGGGGCGCATCACAACCGGGCCTGGGCCATCACCTACGACATCGAGGTGGGGCGCGACAAGGTGTTGCCGGAAAAGGTGGCCCGGGTTATCGAGTTGCAGCATGCCCGTCCCTGGTACGACTGTGCTGGCGGCTGCCGCTTGCAGTGGATCGAGTTGGGGGTGTCCCCCGATCTGTGGGGCGAGGCGGTGAAATACATCACCGGCGTGGATCGCTCCTGGGAAGACATGATGAAGCTCTCCGAAAGAGTGTGGAACCTGACACGCATGTACTGGGTGCGCGAGATCGAGGGCTTTGGTCGAGAGTGGGACTATCCGGCACCGCGCTTCTACAAGGAACCGGCCACTTATGGGGCCACGAAAGGGCAGAAGACCGAGTGGGAGGCGGTGGAGAAGTTGCTGGATATGTACTACGAGCAGCGAGGCTGGGATAGCAACGGCATCCCGACGAAGGAGAAGCTGGCGGAGTTAGGTTTGGCGGACATTGTGTAGTAGAGGGTGAAAACCTCTCGCTTGGGGACAAGAGCGACGCACTTCACAAGTGCGTCGCTCTTTTATGT
>JACIWR010000428.1 GCA_014360845.1 Anaerolineae bacterium | reverse complement strand
TGAGCCTGATCGAGAGGGAATATCAGAGGGTGGCGGCGGCATTGCGACGGGAGACAGGAGCGTAGGGCGGGTTGGGAGGGCGCACCGCCGTGAAACAGGCGGTGCTGTAGCGGCGGACGGCCCTGTCCGCGGGGGCGCACCGCCGTGAAACAGGCGGTGCTGGTTGTGGAAGGCAGAGAGCCCCACCTCCGTGCTGTAGCGGCGGGCGGCCCTGTCCGCCAGACAAAGCGGCCACAGCGGGCCGCCGCTACAAATCATGGCTCAGCGGCAGGTAGGCGGCTCATGGGGTTTTCCCTTATGGCGACATCGTTCGGGAGATGTTCGAGGTCAAGGGGCTAAGCGCTATAGCCGCCGCCAACCTGCCCTACCCGCTGTAGCGGCGGACGGCCCTGTCCGCGGGGGCGCACCGCCGTGAAACAGGCGGTGCTGTAGCGGCGGACGGCCCTGTCCGCGGGGGGCGCACCGCCGTGAAACAGGCGGTGCTGTAGCGGCGGGCGGCCCTGTCCGCGGGGGGCGCACCGCCGTGAAACAGGCGGTGCTGTAGCGGCGGACGGCCCTGTCCGCCAGACAAAGCGGCCACAGCGGGCCGCCGCTACAAATCATGGCTCAGCGGCAGGTAGGCGGCTCATGGGGCTCTTTCCCTCAAGTGACCTCGTTCTGGAGATGTTTCGAAGTCCCAGGGGTCTACGTGCTGTAACCGCTGCCAACCTGCCCTACTTGATGCTTATGAGTGGCTCACCCGACCTACTGCGTCGTAATCTCAGGAGGTACACCGATGTTCAGCTTGAAAGGGCGGCGAAATAGCAGGTTAGCGCTGGCCTTGGCTTGTTGGCTCATTTACATGCTGGCCTTCATACCCCTCTACCGCTGGCAGGGGCTGGTAGCGCCTGCTCTGGTCGCGGTACCGGTGATGGTCGTGGCCTGGCTTTTTGGGGTGCGGGCAGGTATCTTCTCCGGTCTGGTGGCCTTCGTCCTGGACGTTCTGCTCTTGAATTTCGTTGGTGAGGCCGGGTGGCAGATAATGATTCAGGGAGCGGCGGGCTCGGCGCTGTTGGTACTGGTGGGCGGGGTGGTGGGCCGCTTGCGAGATTTGGGTGAGCAGTTGCAGCGAGAACTGATCAAGCGACGAGAGGCGGAGGAGGAGTTGCGAAGGCACCGGGACCACCTGGCGGAGTTGGTGGAGCAGCGCATGGCAGAATTGTCGCGCCGTGCTCGCTACCTGGAAGCGACAGCCGAGGTGGCCGGTGAGGTGAGGTCTATCCTGGATCTGCAGAAGCTCCTGCCGCGAGTTGT
Organism: Anaerolineae bacterium; assembly: GCA_014360845.1. Taxonomy (GTDB): domain Bacteria; phylum Chloroflexota; class Anaerolineae; order JACIWR01; family JACIWR01; genus JACIWR01. The sequence continues at coordinate 1,983 of JACIWR010000428.1, read as the reverse complement.
GGCTTCGATCAGCGAGAGATTCGGCTATTATTACACGGCCATCTTCTTGCTGGATGAGGCCGGACAATACGCGGTGTTGAGGGCAGCTTCTTCTGAGGGCGGACAGCGGCTGCTGGCCCGTGGTCACCGGCTGAAGGTGGGCGAAAAAGGCATCGTTAGTTATGTTATCAGCCGGGGCGAGTCCTATCTCGCGCGCGATGTGGCTGGTGATGATGCATTTCTCTGCAATCCGGATTTGCCCGCTACGCGCTCGGAGTTGGCGTTGCCCTTGCAAGCAGGCGACAAGCTGTTAGGTGTGTTGGATGTGCAAAGCAAGGACGCCAATGCCTTCAGCGATGAGGAGATAACCGTGCTGCGGACGCTGGCCGATCAGGTCGCCGTGGCCATAGATAACGCACGATTATTTACCCAGATACAGACTCGGGTTGAAGAGCTTGCCGTGCTCAATGAGATGGGCCGGGTCTTGACCATGGTCCCCACCGTGGATGAGGTACTGGAACACGCTTACCGCCTGGCCTCGCGTTTGATTGATACGACGAACTTCTACGTGGCCCTGTATGATGCGGAGCACAGCGAGGTCAGTTTTCCTTTCTACGCTGAGGGGGAGCAACTGCGACTTCATGTGGGTAAGCGTCAGCTCAGTAATGGTCTGACCGAGTATGTCATCCGCACCCGCCAACCACTGCTGATCGAGGAGGGCGTCTCTCAGCGGGCGGAGGAACTGGGGATTGAGCCTGTCGGACGGGATTCTCAGTCATGGTTGGGGGTGCCGCTGGTGATCGGTGAGCGGGTCATCGGCGTGATCGCAGTGCAGAGCTACACCACACCGCGCCTTTACAACGCGCAACATTGTGAGCTGCTCATGGCTATTGCCAATCAAGTGGCCATTGCTATCGAGAACGCCCGCTTGCACGAGCAGGCTCAGCGGGAACTGGCCGAGCGCGAGCGGGCGGAGCGCGAACTCGAAGAGCGCCGGGAGTATCTGGAAACGGTGCTGGCCTCCGCTCCTGATGCCATCATCACCCTGGACGCTAAGCACCATGTCGTGGAGTGGAATTCCGGTGCGGAGAAACTCTTCGGCTATACCCGTGATGAGGCGGTGGGCAAGCATCTGGATCATCTGGTGACCAACCCCGATACTTTTGAGGAGGCGTCCTCTCTTACGCGGGTGGTTCGGAGCGGGAAGCATTTGCCCCCTATGGAGGCTGTGCGCTATCGCAAGGATGGCTCGCCAGTACATGTCATATTGGCCGGGGCTCCGATTATTTTGGGTGGAGAATTGATGGGCACAGTGGCCGTTTATACGGACATCACCGATCGCAAGCGGGCAGAGGAGGCACTGCGACGCAAAGTGGATCAGTTAGATGCTCTGAGCCGAGCGGCGCGGACCGTGACCGCCTCTCTTGATCTGGACCAGGTGCTGGCCGAGATCGTATCCCTGGCCACCCAGATATCGGCCTCGGATTATGCCAGCGTGGTGTTGATGGATGACTCGGGGCACATGGGGCGCAGCGCCGAGAACTTGCCCGGCGCGCCGGCCATAGAGCACCGCGTTCGAGAGAGCGGAGTCACCGCTTGGATCGTTCGCTCGCGTCAGGCGGCGGTGATTGATGACATAAGGGAAGATGGTACGATGATCCCTGAACTGGGCGAGGGAGCGCCGCGCTGCGCCAATCCCGTCATCGTGAAAGCGGGTCTCAGGTCGGTGGCCGGCCTGCCCCTTCTGGTCAAAGACCGCTTGCTGGGCGTGCTTTATCTGCACAGCCGACGTCCCAACGCTTTTCGCGAACTGGTACCTCTGCTGACAGCCTTCGCTAACCAGGTGGCCATTGCCATCGAGAACGCCCGGTTGCATGAGCAGGCTCAGCGGGAACTGGCCGAGCGCGAGCGAGCGGAGGCGGAACTGCGCGAATACGCCATCAAGCTGGAACGGAGCAACCGCGAGCTGGAGAGCTTCGCCTACATCGCCTCTCACGACCTGAA
>JACIWR010000427.1 GCA_014360845.1 Anaerolineae bacterium | reverse complement strand
GAGGTGCGTCGCATCTTGCCGGCAGGAAAATCTAACCGAAGGCTCGCCTGCCTTCCTGGATGAAGGCTACGATCTCAGAAGCTGTGACATCGAGGTCAATCCCCTCAATATCCAGAGGAGAACCCGGCCGTGTCTGTGGTCTGACCACGAACACCTGCCCATCTCTACGCTTGATAAGCACTTCCCCTTCCCGCGGTGCCTTGTCCAACAACGAAGCCAACTTCTGCCGGGCTTCGGTATACGTATATACGTTCATCAGTCCACCTCCATACTTGCACCCCTTTTGTCTCTGCGACCCGCACCAAGCTTTGATCTAGTGAGAGCAACGGCGCGTTGTATTTCAGGGCACAGCGAATCAGACAGGCGTCATACGCATAGATGTCCAGTTCCGCAGCGATTTTCAGCGACTCCTCCAGTTCCACCTCTGCGTATTGCCGACTTCCCAGTGGATGGAAGAGGGGGTATTCAGGTCTGCACCTGTGGTGAGTGTAATGAGCTTGCTTTTTTCGGTCCACTGCCAATGACTGCAATTTGGAGCAAACCATGTCGCGCGGCCTCCGGCTGGCCGGCTTCATCCGCCAGCCCGCGGACGCCAGTCTGCCGCGCTAACCACACCCCGTGTAGAATTCAGAATACTCCTGACTACCGCTTGAAGCGAGCAGTCCATCAGTTCATCGTCGAGACCCATCACGGTGCTGGTGTGCCCCGGCACCCCCGCAGGCCGGGTTTCGGCTGCGCCTCAACCCGACCTACTCAATCTCCACCGCCTCTTCCAACACCTCGCTGACGGCGATGGCCTCCGCCGTGCGTGGCGCTCGCCCGCGGCTCAGCAGCCAGTTCGCCCCCAGAATCAACGCCCAGGGCACCAGGAGAGTGATCAGGAAATAAGGCAAGGGGTTCAGAAGCGGAGTAGCGGAGAAGCGGTCCAGGTTGAAGACAATGAGCACCAGGCTGAGCCAAACGGTAAAGAAGTTGGGCAGAGCATCACCGGAGCGCAGCAGTTGGAAGCCCGGAATGCGGCGGCGGGTCAGCGGAAAGAAAAGGTTGCTACCCATGTGTCCCAATTGGTCCTCCAGGATGTGCACCAACGCGCCCAGGCCCAGCACCAGGCCGTGCAACGGGCTGAGCAGCGCGCCCAGCAGACCAAGGCCGAGGGCCAGGAGCAGGGAATGGCTCCAGCGGCGATGCCAGGGCAGGAAGATGATGTCCACCGCGTCGCCCCGACGCTGAAAGGTCAACGCCGGGCCGGAGAAGATGTCCACCACCACTTCAGCGTCGTAGGTGGGACGCATAGGCGCCCTCACCGACGCGCGGCCCTCACCCAGGGCAGCGGGTTCGCTGGCGGGATAAGGCACTTGGGCGGTAGTCACCAGCGGCCCGATGCGGACGATGACCTCGCCAGCCTCAGCATCAAAGAAGACGCGATACTGCCGCCACAGATCGGCCCCCAGCTTCATGGTGTGAAGCTGCACCGTGACCGGTTCGCCCGCGAAAGCCCGCTCCATCGCGCGGGCCAGAGTCTCGGCCATGGCCTGCGGGTCCGGGGCGGTGGGATCGGGGTCCACGCTATAGTCCACGCGCTCGAAATAGCGCGCCAGTTTGAAGTCCAGCGTATCGGGCAGGATGCCGCCGATGCCGCCCAGCACCAGAACGAACGAGAGATCCTGAGCGGCGGCCTGCACCGCCTGCGGAAAGAAAGTGGCCACAGCCACGCCGGAGATGAAGTGTGCGATGCCTTTCATGAATTGAAACCTCACGCCGTCTCAAGTGAAATCTCATACTTAACAGGCAATAGCCTCTCCAGATTCAGATGTTTAGAAGCATCAAGAATCTCGATGCCCACGATCCTGTCACCTTCTCCAATATCCAGCACGATGTCCTCGGGGAGTCGCCTGTTAATCACCTCCTGCTTCCGGTCATCCAGGCGAAGGTAAAGCAGGTCAGTCTTAGCATTATAGAGAATTTGCATCTTCTTCTTCCCATTTCCCGCAAAAAAACATATGCTGTCTCGATCACGTCTTCGATTTCCTGTGCGCTCGTGCCTCGTTCTTCGGCGCGCTCCAGGGTATGCGGATCAATCTGAATATCCACTTCTCCCCCCTCCGTCCCTACTCCCTCTCCCGGTGCGATGCTTCGCTCCACGCCCACACACTCGAAATAGCACCCCGGGTTGAAGCCCAGGGTGTCGGGCAGGATGAACGAATTGACCTCAGTCCCGAAGTACGAACTCCAAGGCGCGGGCCAGGCTGCGTCGAAATTCGCGGGGAAAGGAGTGCCCCAGACCGGGATGCACCTCCAACTGGCAAGGAATGTCCCGCGCCCACAACATCTGCGTCAAAGCCTGGGCACTGTCGTAGCAGAAGGCGTCTTGCTCGCCCAGGACGATATAGCCGCGCAGGCCCCGCGACCGTCCCGCCTCGATGAGAGGAATCCAGTTATCGGGCTCGCGCATCAGAGGGCCACCGGGACCGACGGCGATGAAGCCCCGCGCCTCGACAGCCCCGCTTAGGGCCAGCCAGATGGCTAACTCGCCGCCCAGGGAGAAGCCGCCGACAACGACTCGCCTGGGGTCAAAGACCTCCTGCTCACAGAGTGCGGCATAATGCTCTTTGATCTCGCGCTCGGCCCAATCCCGATCATCCCAGATGTAGACCTCGGGCCCGCCGACCTGCGACGATTGGGGCAAGGCCAGCAGCCAGCCCAGGTCCACGGCCGGCCGCCAGTGATCCACAGCGGATCGGGCATTACTGCGGTTCCCGTGCAGGGCCAGCAACAAGGGAGGCGAAGGAAGGTCTGCGGAGCTTTCTTTCTCCGGTTCCAGGGTAAGGAGCAGGGGCACCGCCTTGGCCTGGACCGCAGCATGCCTTTGACGAGAGACCTCTACCAGCTTCTCGAACTCCGCCAGCCCCTGCAGCGGCTCCAGGTCCTCCTCTCCCCGCAGTTGCGCCTCTGGGTACCAGTGTCCGGCGGCCAGGGCTTCCTCAAGCAGTTGGATGGCCAGGGCCGTTCGTCTGGCCCGCGCTGCCAGGCACATGCGCCAAAAGTAAAGCGTCTGGGCCTGCTCCGGAAATTGGCCCGCCTCGCGGGTGAGCAGGTCCAGGGCTTGTACATACTCCTCCATCTGGTAGAGCTGATATGCCCGGTTCAGAAGAGCATCAAAAGTGAGATCGTTCATCGTCGGTTGACCTCCTTAGCATCAGGTGACAGTCACCTCGGTGGTGACTGTCACCTGACCACCCCCCTCGTCTCTTGGTGACAAGCAGCGAACCACTTATCATCCGCCAGCACCACAGAGGTCTCGACCTGGCGTGTGGGGATGGACCAGTATTTC
>JACIWR010000426.1:1869-3334 GCA_014360845.1 Anaerolineae bacterium | reverse complement strand
CCGGTGCTGGGGCGCTTTTCGGCCTATTTTGGGGCCCAGCGCCGCCTGTTCACGGCGGCGCGGGTTACGGAATGAATTTACGCGCCGCTGTACTTAGCCCCCCGCCCCCATCCCGTAGGACGGGCTTTCCAGCCCGCCCCGCTACCACGCATTACTCACCTAGTCGCTGCAGTACGCCCCTCAGCAACGAGATTAACCGAGGCACAAGCATTTGCCCGGCCTGCAGCACCTCTTCATGGGATGCTTCTTTGCCCTCTTCCGGCTCGGTAATAGCCACGTTGCTGATGCCGGAAATACCCAAGACGCGCATCCCCCCATGCCGGGCGACGATAACCTCGGGCACGGTGGACATGCCCACAGCGTCCGCGCCAATAATGCGCAGAAAGCGTATATCGGCCGGCGTCTCGAACGTAGGTCCCGCCAAGCAAACATACACCCCCTGCCAGAGCGGAAGGTTCAGCTCTTTGGCCACGCGCAAGGCCAGAGCGCGGAGCGCGGGATCGTAGGCCTGAGACATATCCAGAAAGCGAGGTCCCAGCGTCGGATCGTTAACGCCGCGCAGGGGATTCAACCCCGCCATGCCGATGAGATTGATGTGATCGGTGATCAGCATCAAGTCGCCAGGGGTAAAGTCCGGGCGGAGACCGCCGGCAGCGTTGGTGACAATCAGCGTCTCCACGCCCAACAAGCGCATCACCCGCACGGGCAGGGTGATTTGCTGCATGGAGTACCCCTCGTAATAATGCGCCCGGCCCTGCATGATCAGCACGTCACGTCCCTCTAGACGGCCTATCACCAGACGCCCGACATGCCCCTCCACAGAGGGTATAGGGAAGTAGGGTATGTTTTCATAGGGGATAATATCCGCGTTGTCCACCGCATCGGCCAAAGGACTCAGACCTGAGCCCAGGATAAGGCCAATGGTGGGCCGGTATTGAGTACGGCTACGGATATAATCCGCTGCTTCGGTGAATTCTTCGTTGGTAAAAAAATCTTTCATCGCAATTTTCACAACCTCTCTAGCAATTCGGCTTTCTTAGCCTGGAATTCTTCCTCGGTGAGCACACCCTGCTGGCGCAGGGCGTCCAATTTTCTGATCAACTCTGGGATATTCTGGGGCGTGGGCTCCTCCTCAGCCAGGGCCGGAGGCGCTGTCTGGGGTGTCGGCGTCGGCGTCGGCTGCTGAGGTTGAGAGCGCACCAGTTCACTTTTCTGATTGAGCATCATGGTCTTGAAGCGCACCGGCTGAGCGATGCGGTGAAACAGATTAGCGCCGATGTCACTGCCGGTGATAATCTCCACGTTGCCGTAGCCCAGAATGCGCCCCAGGGCGGATTGTTCTAACACGACATCGTTCACCTTCTCCAGCGCCGAGTCGCTCACATGCTTGTTGATCACGCCCTGCACACTCATCACCCGGCGATTGGTAATGATATATTGCTCGTTATACCAATCCAAAAAGATT
>JACIWR010000426.1:0-1860 GCA_014360845.1 Anaerolineae bacterium | reverse complement strand
GAATAGAGCTACACTCAAACCCAGGATAAACAAGGCAATGAGAATAGGTAACCAGATGCGACCGACGAGCTCCCGTCCCCGCAGGCCAGAGAGTATAGCCACCACAATGTCGTACAGGGGCAGAATGAGAGCCGCCAACACAATAAAGCCCAAAAAGGGGCTGATTGTGGGCATGAAACTGACCAGCCCCACCGTCAAAAACACCAGGGAGGTGAACACAGAGCTGAAAATACGACTGACCAAGACGATCCAGTGCTGGCGGGCAATGAAGATGGGTTTTTCTCCCTGGCACATTAATTTTGCTACGTACCCCATGCGTCGCACCTCCGTTGATAAGTCCATAAACTAGCGGTCACAATCCGATTGGGGACAGCAGTTATTGGAGGCGAGGAGACATGCCGGGTGGGTGAAAGGATTGGTCTCTCAATGGTGAGCAACTTTGTCTTCTTCCTTGGCGTGATGCTCGCGAGAGACCTCAGTGTACACCTGGGTAGTGGAGATATTGGCATGTCCCAACAACTCTTGTACATGACTCAGGTCGGCCCCTTCGTCCAGCAAGTGCGTGGCGAAGGAGTGGCGCAGGGTGTGGGGGGTGATGTCCTGGTCCAGGCCCGCCGAGCGGACATAGCCCTTGATAATCAGCCACAGACCCTGGCGCGTCAGGCGCTGGCCTCGATGATTGAGGAACAAGGCTTTTTCGTCGCGGTCTTTGAGGAGCTGAGCACGGCCCTTTCTCAGGTACTCCTCCAGGGCCCGCACGGCGCGCTTGCTGATGGGAATAATACGTTCCTTGTTCCTCTTGCTCACACAGCGCACATTGCCCGAGGCGAGGTTCACATCATCCAGGTTCAAAGAGACGAGTTCAGTGACGCGCAAGCCGGTGGCGTAAAGCAATTCCAGAAAGGCTTTGTCCCTACGGGCCTTGGCTGATGTGGATTTAGCGGGCTCGGCTAACAGACGTTCCACGTCCTCTCGTGATATGGTTTTCGGGAGGCGTTTGCGCACTTGGGGTGAGTCGAGAGTGGCTGTAGGATCGTTTTTGAGCTCGCTCTGGTTGACAAGATAGTGGAAAAAAGATTTAATGGCAGCTATCTTACGGGCTACAGTGGAGGAAGCATACTGGCGCTCTCGCAAGTGGGCGATATATTCCTCGATGAACTCGCGATCCACCGTGTGCCAGTTCGCGCCACGCTCTTCTACAAAGGCGATGAACTGGTTCAGGTCGTTTTGGTAAGCGGCTATCGTATTGCCAGAGTACCCCTTCTCAACAGCGATGAAATTCAAAAAGTCCTCAACCTTCTCGCGCATAATTCCATCCTCCACTGGTGCCCCTCAACTCGGTTAGCCTGCCTGACCGCGGTTGTGCTTTTATTATAGCATAACTTTGCATAAATTCAAGTCTTTGTGAGGATGTCATGGGCGGCATCCTGCCAACAAATGGTGGAACGAATAAACGAATGACCATCACCGCGTGTCTATTCGTTGATTCGTTGCATATTCGTTGACGGAGAACTCGCCCGGGCCAAGAAACGATCGGGAAAAGCAGTGGGGACCGATAGTGCGCAAAGGACCACGAACTGTGACTCCCAGAGCGTCTTGCCCACCGGCAGCTCAGAGGCGCCGGTCACTTGTGTGAATTCTTTGAAGAGCCCTGTGTCCCAAAAGAGTGCGCTTCAGTGGGCGAGTTGGGCTCGGCTGAGGACGCACCGCTGTGTAACAGGCGGTGCTGGTTGTGGGAGGCAGAGAGCCTTACCCGCCACCTCTGGAGTTCATAGGGCGCAGCGGCGCTGCGCCCTATGGGCATCAAGTTAAGACAGCGGCTTGGGAGAAACCCTACTGAAAGCTCGCTGGCCGGCCTCG
>JACIWR010000425.1 GCA_014360845.1 Anaerolineae bacterium | reverse complement strand
TGTATTTCTCGCAGTTTGGATAAGTCTGTAGCGGTGTAGTTTGAGTGTTTCATGAAGGCTCCTTGTTCCAGGTGCGACGCACTTCTGAAGTGCGTCGCACCTAGGTAATCTTCGACGGTGTCAATGTCCTGGAAGATGGCATCGGTGCCCACCTCCACCTGCTCGATGCGGGCCGCGTATTGGGCCAGGATAGCCCGCCCGCCCTGGTCGTCGCGGACTTGCATCAGGGCCGGAAACGTCTCGCGGGCGAATAGCACGGGGTTGCCGCGCCGCCCCCCATGCACAGGCGCGACGACCGGTGCGCGCGTCTGGCGGTAGCGCTGCACGATGGCGGTGATGATCTCCGACGTGATGGCCGGTTGATCGGCCAGGACGAAGAGCGCGGCCTCTGTGTCGTCTGCCAGCGCGGATAGACCGACTTGCACGGAGCTACTCAGCCCTCTGGCGGGGTCGGGGTTGACGACTACCCGCGTTTCGGGGGCCGGAGGCTGGCTGCTCAGGTCCAACGCGTCGAGAATCTGCGGGGCGTGGTGGCCCAGCACCAACACCACCTGGTCCACAGGAGCAGCGCGCACGGTATCCACCACGTGCTGCAGCATGGGTTTGCCGTCCCAGGGCAGCAATTGCTTGGGGCGGCCCATGCGCGTGGAAGTGCCCGCGGCCAGAATGATGGCCGCGACGCGCTCCGGGGTGAAAACGCCTAGAACCGGCTTTGGAGCACGCAGCGCCGCGACCACGACCCGTCCGATGGAAGGGTGAGCCAGCAGCAAGCGAGCGACTTTTTCCGCCTGCGGGGTGGGAGTGATTCCGCGACGTTGATGGAGCAGGGGGACGACGCGCGCCTGGGGTGGTGCACCTTTCAGTCCTCCTTGAGGATGAGCCAGCAGCCTGACCACCATCTCCTCGGTTATTGCTGTGCCCTCGTCCACAGTCAACAGGGCGGCGGCCAGGGCGGCGCGGTGGACGTACTCATCGTTCAGCGGCTTACTCAGCACCTCCAGATCGGCTATGGGCACAAGCAGGGTGGTGCTGGTGGGCACTACCGGCTCGTAAGCAGCCGGAGCTTTGAGCAGGCGGTGTTTCGCCCCGTCCGCTTCGACCAGGATGGTCGCGCCCGGCAGAGCACGGGCCAGGCGGTCAATCCATTCTGGCGGCGGCCCGGCGACCTTGTGAGCCTGCACTGGCCAGGGGTAAGAGGCCGCAAAGTCGGGGTCGGCCTCAGCCAGCCGCCGGGCAACGACGAACAACTTGGGGTGCGACGCCAGCAGTGCGGGAGCGCGGCTCAGCAACTCGACCTCGTCGTCCGTCAACAGCAGCGCCTCGCCCTGGCGGGGAATAGGCTCGAGAACCTTGGTTGTGGTGGTGATAATCGCCTGCCCGCCCGCGGCGGCAATCTCATCGGCCAGGCGCATGGCGGCGGTGGTCTTGCCTCCCGCGCCGACCAGCGCCACTACATCGCCGGGTTTGATGCTCAACGCTTCGTGAAGGTTCACTTTCTATCGTTTCTCGAACCAGCCTAATTCCTCCAGGACCGCTTGCCTGATAACATCGGCAATGCGGAGGGCTTGTTCGCACTCCTCCCGTGATAACTCGGCAGGAGTATCTGGATAGCGAAATTCCACGGCATAAGGAGTGAGCAGGTCACTATCCTCCCGGAATTGGGCCAGCCTATTGGTCACTGCCAGGCTCAAATCAATCAGGTAGCTCAAATCATGCCGCCACTCAAATCTGATTCCGTGGTAGAGCAAGAAACCTTTGAGGTACTTCTCAGCGCATTGTTGTGCATGGAAGCCGATATTCTCATAAGGCGGGTTAGGCATGGTGAGCAGGTATTGGGCTGAACGAAAGTCATTGTCATCCCGATCAAACCATTCACGAGCTAGGCGTTCACGCTCATCCATAAAGCACCTTCCCTTCATGAGTGACAGTGTACGTGAAACTACCCGGCACAGATTGATAACGCTCGAATTCTTCAGGCGTGTAAACCAAGATGTCCATAGGGATACCCATGCCCCAGAACAATCGCCGCACCTGGGCGTAGCGCTGTGGCCGTGGCAGGTTGGAGTCTTTGATGATCACCAGATCAAGGTCGCTACTGCCTTTCGCCTCTCCGCGTGCATACGATCCGAAGAGGATAATCTTCTGTGGTTTAAACTCGTCCACAATTCTCTGCACAATTGATTGCAAGATTTCATCGCTGATTATCATGGAGCCCCCATATCAAGCGAGATCTCTTTCGTTAGTATAGACTGCCGCAAATTCGCGCCGAGTTTTTCGCGCCAGCACCGGCCTGGAAGAGCCGGTGCTGGCGCGCTTTTCGGCCTATTTTGGGGCCCAGCGCCGCCTGTTCACGGCGGCGCGGGCCACTGATGCTGCCACCCTTACGGGGTAAACCTGCCCCCAAGCTGAAGCACACCCGGAAAGAGGGCGCAATTTGCCAAAATCCCGTTCCAATAGTATAATAATAACCGTCAGCGGGGAAGTGTCGGAATTGGCAGACGAGCGTGACTTAGGATCACGTGGAGTAATCCGTGCGAGTTCAAATCTCGCCTTCCCCACTCCGGCAAGCTAGCGGGTGTAGTTCAGTTGGTAGAACGTCTCCTTGCCAAGGAGAAGGTCGTGGGTTCGAATCCCATCGCCCGCTCCTGAACTGTAAGCCGGAAATCGTAAGGCTCTCACTTCTTCGAGTGGGGGCCTTGCTGTGTGTTTTGCGGTCGTGCTGCCGCAACGTCGGCATTTTTGCGAGCAATATTTGCCATTTGCCCCGAAAGCTGCTATAATAGTACCGGGTGAGTCGATGGCCTGAGGTCGGCTGCGGCTAGCGAGGGCGTCATCGGCAATCGCCATCATGCCACCCTAGCTCAATCGGCAGAGCAAGCGCTTCGTAAGCGCTAGGTTATCGGTTCAATTCCGATGGGTGGCTCTAGAAGCTTTCGGCAATCAGGCCCCAATCGTGCTGTGCAGGTTGGGGCCTTTTCTGTGGCTGACCATCCGAGGGACAATGACGACAACGACCGATTACCCGGCAGGCCTTCGACAGCGCGATATTCTGGATGCTTTATGGCGTCTGTGCAGCTCCCCGTACCTCACCCTGGCTCTGGCGACGGTGGTGGCTTTGTCCCTGCTTCTCGCTGCTATTCTGCCCCAACAACCCCCGGCAGCCCTGAGCGATTCTGCTGTGCGCGGCCAGTGGCTGGCCCTGGTACATCACCTCTATCCCTCCACCGGCGAGGCCTTACTGGCGCTAGGGGCTCTGGATGTCTTTCACTCCTTGTGGTTCCGCCTGGCGGTGGCTTTGCTGGCTTTTAACCTTTGTCTCAGCCTGATCAATCTGGCGGAAAGC
>JACIWR010000424.1 GCA_014360845.1 Anaerolineae bacterium | reverse complement strand
CCAGGGCTTGCCCATTGAGTTTTCTAAACGTCTTCATAAGCCAGCTTATTGCCTCCTCGAGGGGCGAGGTTCTCCCGCCCAACTCGACCTGGTCTCTCTGGTCAGCCGATTAAGCGAATTGAACCGATAGGACCTCTTCGGCTGAATCGGCTACATCGGCTGACCCTCATGGCTTGTGGGTAGTGCGGCGCAGCACGGCCAGTAACTCGGCGGCGTAGGTCTCTAGTTGCCACGGGCCCAGCAGATTCATCTCGGTCAAGTCCTTGAGGTCACGGGGGGGCCGTTTGGCCAGCTCGAACAGGGCGTCATTGGAGATGAGCACATCCGGCTCTACTCCGCGCGCTGCGGCGCGACGCTTGCGCCAGCGCCGCAGGGCCTCGTAGCGCTCCAGAACGGCGTTTTGGGGACGGGGTGGGCGCTCCGGTGGCTGGGGCGGAGGTGCATTCCGTCCCCGCCGGATGGCCTCCAGCAGCCCGCGTCCGTAGCGCTTAATGATCACCTGGCTGATGCCTTTCACCCGGCGCAATTCTCTGATGGTGGCCGGGCGTCGCTCGCTGAGGCGGATCAGAACGGCGTTGGACACCACTTTGAATGGCGGCACATTGCGCGCACGGGCCTGTTCATCGCGGTAGATGTACAATTCACGCAGCACCGCCTGCCCGGTGGGCGATAAGTCCCGGGCACCTTTGATGCTCCAGAAGTTCTCAGGGTCGAACTCGTGTCGGTTCCACTCCAGGGCGGGCAGCGCGGCAAAAGCTTCTCTGGCCTCCCTCTCGCGCCGGCGGGCCTGCAACTCGGCGCGTAGAATGTCGCGCAAGGGCAGCAGGTAGTGGGTATCCAGGACTGCATATCGCAACTGCTCCGGTGTTAGGGGGCGCTGGCCCCAGTTGGCCCGCTGCAGGCGTTTGTCCTGGCGCACGCCAAAGCGCTCTTCCAGGATCGAGCCCAACCCGTATCGCTTCCAGCCTAGGATGCGGGCGGCGATCATGGTGTCGAACAGGTTGGCGAACTGGAAGCCGAAATCTCGTTTGAGACACATCACGTCGTACTCGGCGGCGTGGAACACCTTCTCGATGCCCGGGTCGGCGAAGAGAGGCCCTAACGGACTCAGGTCTGGCAGGGCCAGGGGATCCACCAGGAAGTCCTGGCCTGGTATGGAGAATTGAATCAGGCAAACCTGTTCGTGATAAACGTAGAAGCTGTTGGACTCGGTGTCCACGGCCACGGCCGGCTCGGCCTGCAAGCGGGCCACGGTGCGGGCCAGGGCCTGCGGCGTGTCCACCAAGATGGGATTGATCGTTGAGTTCTGCGCAGTCATCGAAGATTTTCCTGAGAGAAAAAGGGTTCCTTACCGCTGCCAGCAGGCAGCGTACCGTAGCGCCTGCTGAATGTCTGCCGGTTCCAGGTACGGGTAGGCCTGGATAATCTCTTCGGTCGTCATGCCGTTAGCTACCAGATTGAGGGTGAGAGCCACGGTGATGCGCATACCTCGAATGCACGCCCGTCCCCCCATCATGCCTGGATCGAAAGTGATACGGTCGAAGGGTGTAATTTGTGTCATCTCAGACACCCCCTATGTATCAGGTCACCCGATTAATCTGATTAATCCGATAAAGCCGATGTCGGCTTAATCCGCTTCATCGGCTGACCCTTTCTCCCCTCGCCAGAAGGCCAGCCGCTTGCGGATGTTTATCTCGTACCCCAGGTTGCCCGGCTCGTAGAAACGCCGACCCTGTAGCCGCCGGGGCAGGTACTGTTGTTCCACGTGATGATAGGGATAATCGTGTGGGTACTTGTATCCCTGACCGTGGCCCAGGGCCTTGCCGTCCCGCGAGGCATCCTTGAGATGATCGGGCACCTCGACGATGCCCTCTTTTTCCACTTCGGCCAGGGCTTTCCAGTACGCGCTCACGGAGTTGCTTTTGGGTGCGGTGGCCAGATAAATCGCGGCCTCGGCCAGGGCGTACTGCGCCTCCGGCAGACCGACCCACTCCAGGGCCTCCGCCGCCGAGGTGGCCACCATCAGGGCATGAGGATCGGCCAGACCCACGTCCTCGCTGGCGAAGATGATCATCCGCCGGACGATGAAACGCGGGTCCTCGCCGGCGTAAATCATCTTGGCCAGCCAGTACAGGGCCGCATCGGGATCGCTGCCGCGCAGGCTCTTGATGAAGGCACTGATGGTGTCGTAATGGGCATCGCCGTCCTTGTCGTACAAAATCGCCCGCCGCTGGATGCTGTCCTGGGCCACCTCCAGGGTGATGTGGATCACGCCGTCCTCGTCCGGCGGGGTGGACTCCACGGCCAGTTCCAGAGCGTTGAGGGCGTTGCGCGCGTCTCCGCCGGCGATGTGCACGATGTGCGCCAGGGCGTCCTCGTCAATGCGTACCTGCCGGTCGCCGTAGCCGCGCTCCTCATCGGCCAAGGCCCGTTCGACGATGATGCGTAACTCGTCCTCGGTCAAGGGCCGCAACTGGAAGATGCGCGAGCGGGAGACCAGCGGGGGATTGACCTCGAAGTAAGGGTTCTCCGTCGTGGCCCCGATGAGGATAATGGTCCCGTCCTCGACGTGGGGCAAGAGCGCGTCCTGCTGGGCCTTGTTCCAGCGGTGAATCTCGTCCACCAGGACGATGGTTCGCTGGCCGAACATACCCAGCCGGTCCTGAGCTTCTTTGACCAGGGCGCGGATGTCGGCCACGCCGGACATCACCGCACTGATGGTGGCGAAGTGGGATTGGGTGTGGTTGGCGATGACCATGGCCAGCGTGGTTTTGCCCGTGCCCGGCGGCCCCCAGAGAATAATGGACGAGAACAGCTTATCGGCTTCGATGGCGCGGCGCAGTAATTTGCCCGGACCGACAATATGTTCCTGGCCAACGAATTCATCCAGGGTACGCGGTCGCATGCGCGCGGCCAACGGTGCGCGTTTTTTCAGTTGTTCCTGACGGCTGAAGTCGAACAGGTCTTGTTTCACCGGTATATCCTCACGGTAGCAAATTCAGTATCTTCTCAAAATGTAGGGGCGAACCCTTGCGGTCGCCCAGGCGGGCAGGTGTAAGACCTGCCCCTACCCCAAATGATTGAGAAGATACCAAATTCAGTACCGGTTTGGGAGTTGGTCAGTGTTATTATACCACCGCCAGGCACTTTGCACAATAAGGCATCGGCACGGGTGTATTTCACTTCAAGGCGAGGGGATAGTTTGGAATGGGGTGACACTTAATCACGCAGCATGCTGTCACACCGATTTCCCTAGGGGTGGTTAAATTGGCAAAAATTGCGAGGTAGCGAATGGACTTCACCGGGCATTTGCTGTAAAGTAGGTCAGCAAACCGAACACAACTCA
>JACIWR010000423.1 GCA_014360845.1 Anaerolineae bacterium | reverse complement strand
CGTGCGGCCCTGCAACCACGCGCCGTTGATCTGTGGCAATCTATTGGAGCAATCCATCGAGGAAATCTGGCACGGCGAGGCTATGAATCGCTGGCGGGGGATGGTCGCTGAACAGTGTTGGCACTGTCTGGAACTGTCCCGCTGCCACGGCGGCTGCCGGGCCATGGCCATGATCCAGGGCGTGGAAAAGGACCCACTGATGCGGGAACCTATCCTGGAGAAAGAGCCCGAACCGCCGGAGGAACTGACACTGTACGAGGGGGCGCGTCCGCTGGGGTGCTACGCGCTGCGGGCGGAGGATTTCGGCTACGTGCTGGTGCGCGGTAATCGCATCGTGCCCGTGTCGGCGGCGGCTAAGCCGGTGCTGGATGCCTGTGACGGGACGATGACCCTGTTGCAGTTACGAGAACGTTTTGGACAAAGGGCACTGGACTTCGTCGGCGCGCTGATCAAGAAGGGACTAATCGAGCTGAGATGATGAGTGGCAGGGGTTAAGATGCGCCAAGGGCGCCACTTTGCTGGAGCACGAAGCACTGAGCCAGCGTGCACAAAACCATAGCTACGATGAGTATCCACAACCAGGTCGTGTTGAACGCGGCCTGGTTTTTCTTTGGGGTTTCTGGCCGGGGCAACTCGGTGTTGCACCGCCAGCAGCGGACCTTGTCATCGGGATTCCAGGTGCCGCAGTTGGGACAATCCATTGACTAATCCTTTCCCCATGAGTTGCAGGAGCGTAGCTTGCTACGCCCCTACCGCGCCGGGCCGCTGCTCATGGCAGCGCCCGCAGCCTACCATCGGCTCGGCGACAATTTGCTCGCTCAGGACGCAGTATGCTTCCACTTCCACCCGGCGTTGGACCAGCCAGCGGCGACGGATGCGCGCCCTGAGTATCATGTTCGGGCAACGGTTGGCGCGCCGGATGGCAGGCACGGGACACGTGGCGCACAGCTTTCGCGTCCACTGGGCCCGGTCGGGGCTGCGGGCCAGCAAGCGGCACTCTTCCCACTCGCGACCTCGGTAATAGTCTGTGAAGTAGAATTCGCAATCCATGCTGCCGTCCAGGAGTACGGTGTTGAAGCTGGGTGGCTGGCTTGCCAGAGATGAGAGCTACTCGCTCACGTCCGCAGCCGATATGGCACAACGAAAACCGACATTGTTGAAAAACAGGAAATCCCCATCCAGGCGGGCGGTGCAACAGGCGCGGGACAGATCGTTTAGCCAGGAGCCACCGCGTAGCACCCGCCACCCTTCTGCCTCCAAAGACTCGCGGCCATCGTTGGCATCGTACGGGTAGGGACGGTAGAGGCTGCTGGTCCATTCCCATACGTTGCCCACCATATCGCCCACGCCATAGGGACTGTCGGCTACGGGGGAGTACTGAGTCACCGGGCTGGTACCGCCGATGCCGGCCTCTTTGGTATTACAACGTCCTGGTGCGAACTCGTTACCCCACGGCCAGCGACGGCCATCGGTGCCCCGCGCCGCCAACTCCCACTCCGCTTCCGTGGGCAGGCGCTTACCGGCCCAGGCAGCGTAGGCCAGCGCGTCCTCCCAGGTGACCAGGACCACGGGGTGATTATCCTTCCCCGGTGGGTAGGAACGGGTCTCAGGGTCCCAGTTGTACTCGTGCGGATGCGCCCATTCCACATCATAACAGGGCACGGGGTGATCGGTGGCGTCCACGAAGCGCTTGTACTCGGCGTTGGTCACCGGGTAGCGATCAATGTAAAAAGGAGCCACCACTATCTTATGGGCGGGTTGCTCGTTTTCGCGACCTTCGTCACTGCCCATGATGAACTCACCGCCGGGGATGTAGACCATCTCCTTGCCGTCGGTGGGCCAGATCAGAATATGCCCGGCGGGTTGAGTGGAGGGAGTTATTACCTGTTCCTCAGTCATATCCTACCTCGTTATTTTGATTTGCTAACGCTGACGCATCCCGGTAGGAGGTCAGCGTGACGCTGGGATTTCGACATCATAGGCCAGCACGCAACCGCCCAGCCAGACGTGATCGCCGGGGTACAGGGGCACGCTCTCCCCCAGGCGAACCGGCGCGCCGTTGAGGCGCGTGCCATTAGCGCTGCCCAGGTCCTCCAGGTAGTGCTGGCCTTTCCAGAAAGTGAGCTTCGCGTGACGGCGGGAAACGACCGTGGCCGCATGGCCCTCATTGGCCAAGTCCACATCCGGTTTAAAGCCCAGGGCCGGATCGCCTCGCCCGATGATGACCTCGCCGCCGGCGGGCAGCGGAAAGCGATGCCCGGTGAAAGTAGAGAAGAAGTAGAAGGTGGGGCGCAGGCTTTGGTCTATCCTGTCCACCCATTCGGGTACCAGGTCATAGGCCAGCAGGCACTGCCCCAGCCAGATGCGATCACCGCTGACCAGCAGCACTCTCTCGCCGAGGCGCAGCATGCGGCCGTTGACTTTGGTGCCGTTCGTGCTGCCCAAATCCTCCAGGAAGTGACGCCCATTGCGCGCGGAGATGCGCGCGTGGCGGCGGGAGATCATCATCGCGTCTCGGTCATCGAAGCTGAGGTCAATGTCCGGGGCGATGCCGGTGATGGGGTCGAAGCGCCCCAGGATTATCTCCCCTTGCTCGGGGAGGGTGATGCGATGATTCGTCGCCTCTATGGTGAGCGCGTAACGCAATACGCGCGGTTCTTCTCGCGGGACGGGGGCGATCTCTTCTTCCGCCTCTTCCACCAAAGGCGGTGAGATGACGGGGATAGAAGGGGCTGGGGGGCTGATTGGTTCCGCCGCGGCTTCAGTATCGGCGGGAGCGGGCTGGGTTTGAGGGGCGACGGCTTCGGTTTTCTCTCGCTCGGCAGCCGCCCGTAACCGTCGTCGGAGAAGGGATTCGCGGGGAGCGCGCGAAGCTTCCTCCTCTCGCCGCAGCAGGCAGTTGATCTGAAGCAGTTCCCAGGTCTGTTGTGTATCGGTTCGAGCAGCGAAGGCGCGGTGCAGCATCGCTTTGACACTGGGCGATGTGTGAGACTCTTCGATGCATCGAGCACGTACGGCCTCCGGACACTCACGACAGTTGTATTTCATACATCCTTCTCCCTCCCCCCAGAGGTAGAAACGGATGGTGGAAGGAAGTGATATGTTCTGCTACCATTATACCATATTCGGTGGAAGATGTTAATAACGAGTTTAGGACGGGTGTGCGTTCCTGGGATCTGTCAACGAATACGCAACGAATAAACGAATCTTGCTGGTGACTACTCAGCCTGCTCCAAGTCCCCGTCCCGGGGACGTTCCATGCGGCAAGATGCTGTCTTTTGCGCGGTTTTCTCAGCCGAGACGCCCCCGGGACGGGGGCTACGAGCCTGGGGAGGACAGTGCGCCTGCTAGCC
>JACIWR010000422.1 GCA_014360845.1 Anaerolineae bacterium | reverse complement strand
TACCCTTTTCCGCAATTTCTCCGTACTTGACCCGTCCTACGCGCTCGAACTCTTCCTCGCTCTCGTACAGGATTCTGGCGCTCTGGCCGATCAGTTCCTCCCGCGTATAGCCGAGCATAGCACACAAGTGATCGTTGACGAATTGCAGCACCCGGTCGGTCACCATGCCGATGCCGATGGGGGCGGCGCGCAGGATGCTTTGCAGAGCGGCCTCGCTTTCGCGCAGCGTTTCTTCAGCATGTCTACGTTCGGTTATATCGCGGGTGATACTGCCGAGCATAAACCCCTTGGGAGTTTTGATGGGGAAGGTGACGCCCTGAACAAAGCGGCGCGAGCCGTCCGGCTGCAGGTACTCGCGTTCCAGGAATTGGCTGGACCACGGAGCCTGTCCTGTCTTCAGGAACTCCTGTAACGAGGCCTGGAGCCGCGCGTAGACTTCGGGCGATCTTTGCTCGGCGAGGGTCATCTGGAACTGGGCCGCCCAAATGGGCCGTCCCAGCATATCCTTTGCCGGGAGACCGGTCAATTGCTCCAGGCTTCGGTTCCAGGCGATGATGTGGCCCTGTTCATCGGTAATGCAAATGCCATCTTCCGACTGCTCAATGATGGCGCGAAATTTTTGCTCGCTTTGCCGCAGCACCTCCTCCGCCTGACTGCGTACCAGTCGAGAGGACATCAGCAAGCCCAGAAGAGCGGTGCCCATGGGATACACGAGCAGCACGGGCACAGTGATCGTGGACAGCACTTCGAAGGCCAACGAGCCGGGCAGCGTGAGCATCCACAGCAGCATGGCCACGTGCACTACGATGCCCATGATGTACAATTCGAGCGCGGAGATATTTTCCAACGTCCCGCGGCGGAAATGCCGCCATATCACGCCGATGAGCCCCGAGGTGACAATGACCCCCACCCCCGTCCACGCTCCGGCTCCGCCCTGGAAGAAACGATAGGCGGCAGTCATCAGCACCGCTACCAGAGTGGGGATAGGACCCAGGAAAAGCCCGCCTACGCTGAGCAACACCGAGCGCGTGTCGAAGATGACCCCCGGCATCAACTCCCAGGGGACGGTCATCACCGCCAGGCCTATGGCCCCAAAGAGCACCCCGGTGAGCACCTGGGCTGCCGTTTTCTCGCCCCCTCGCCGCAGGGCGATGGTATCGTAAAGCAAACCCAGGGCCAGAAGCAAAGCAGCGTTGTTTATCAGCCCGATAAGCGTAGTCATATTCATCATTTCACCACCCTCACCGTTGAAGCGCTCCATCCCGCCGCGCGATCAAAGGTACGGCGCGATACAGTGGTGACTCTTCCCATGATGAAATGGAAGCGCAAGCGTTACGCCGCTGTGAACCGGCGGCGCTGGGAAGACCTCGCTCCCAACAGGTCACAGACCCGCCGGACATTACGAAACTTAAACACGAAGCGCCAACTCAAAGCGGGCTCTGTTCGCTTATGGCCGACACAACGGTCGGTCGCTACGTTTCACACGCAAACGAGCCCCAGCGAGCCCAGGGAACGCCGCTTCCAGAAACGGGGGCCTCATGACTCGGCCACCAGACGGCGGCTGAGCTCGTTGTGGCGAGCTATGGTCCGTTCCAGGTCGAAGCCCACGATCTCCCCCTTCCACACTCGCACTCGCCCGTTGATCACTGCCAGGTCTACATAGCGAGGGGCGCAGAAGACGAGAGCCGCCAGCGGGTCGTGTTGTGCGCCGGCGTAGTCCAGCGCATCCAGCCGCCAGGCGACGAAGTCCGCGGCTTTGCCCGGCTCCAGACTGCCCAGGTCGTCGCGGCCCAGCACGCTCGCCCCGCCCCGGGTGGCGATTTCCAGGGCTTCCTCGGCGCTCATCGCTGTCGCTCCCTTGGTCACCCGCTGCAAGAGCATGGCCTGGCGCGCCTCGGCCAGCATGTGGGAGGAGTCGTTGCTGGCGCTGCCGTCCACGGCCAGACTGACCCGTACCCCGGCGTCGCGCATCTCGCGGATGGGGGCGATACCCGATCCCAGACGCATGTTGGAACTGGGACAATGGGACATGCCCGTGCCCGTCGCGGCCATGAGTTGAATCTCGTCCTCGTTCATGTACACCGCGTGCGCGTACCACACATCCGCGCCCACCCAATCCAATTGCTGCATCAAGGCCAAAGGACGCACGCCGAATTTTTCCAGGCAGAAGCGTTCCTCGTCCAGCGTCTCCGCCAGGTGAGTGTGCAGGGTCAGACCATGCTCGCGGGCCCAAGCAGCCGACTGGCGCATGAGGCTCGCCGTCACCGAGAAGGGGGAGCAGGGCGCGATGACGATGCGACACATGGCGTAGGGTTGGGGATCGTGATAGGCGGCGACCACGCGCTCGTAGTCGCGTAGGATGGCCTCCTCGTCCTCGACCACGCTATCCGGCGGCAGACCGCCCTTGCTTTGCCCCAGGGACATGCTGCCCCGGCACGGGTGAAAGCGCACACCCAACTCTTGGGCCGCGCGGATTTCGTGGTCAAGACGGGCGTCGTTGGGATAGATGTACAAATGGTCGCTAACGGTGGTACAACCGGAAAGCAGCAACTCCGCCAAGCCGGTCAAGGCGCTGACGTAAACGGCCTCACCGGTGAGCCTGGCCCAAATGGGATAGAGGGTGCGCAGCCAGTCAAAAAGTTCGACGTCCTGCGCAGCGGGCAGGGCCCGGGTCAGGGTCTGGTACAGATGATGATGGGTGTTGATCAGTCCTGGGAGGACGATCATGCCGTGGGCGTCGAGCACCACATCGGCCTCGGCCGGGAGCTCGGCTGTGGGCCCCACCTGAGCAATCACATTATCTCGCACATACAGTCCGCCGTCGGGAATGCGGCGGTGGGCGTCGTCCATGGTCACCAACAAGTCTGCGTGTTTCAGTAGCAAAGTTGACATTTTGTACTCCCTAAACTGTAGGACGGTCGGGTGGTCAACCCAACCTGCTCTTCTCAGGATGCTTTTGTTTCCTCCATAAACTCGTCCAACCCCCCGTTGTTGACGAAAGCGATGAAGTCCGCCATGGTGGGGAAAATCCGCGAGGAGATGAACTTCACCGCCCAGTTCTCGCGCAGGGGGGAGATGGTGAGCACCGGCGCGCCGGCCTGATAGGCCTGCCACATCTCGATGGCCGTGCCCATGCTCGCCTCTGGCACGTAAGCGATGAGCAGGTCGGCCTCGGCAGCCCGGGCCGCCATGCTGAAGAAAGTGCGTCGCCCATCGGCGGGGTCGTAATCCACGCTGCCTGGATGTAAGGCGAAAGGGTCTACAATTTCCACCTGGGGATAGCGGGCAAGGATGGCCGCGGCAATGGTCTGCCGGTAGTCTTGCTCGCAGATACCTCTATCGGCCCGTGAACCCTGCAT
>JACIWR010000421.1 GCA_014360845.1 Anaerolineae bacterium | reverse complement strand
CGAAGTGAGCCCTGATGAGCAGCCACCAACAGGGGAGCGGTTGGAGTTCACCGATTCCTATCGCCCCTGGCGACCCGGAGATCCGATCAATGCCCCCACCCGCCACGGTTACCCCAGTTGGAGTACGGTCAAACGACGGTACTGGAAAAACGCTGCATATTACGCTGAACCAGGTGAGTATTCAGATGCAAACTTGGCAAGGATGAGGACCGGCAGGGCAGAGTTACATGAGAGTCTGGCGGTATCAAAAGAGTTGCATCACATTTGGGGACGAGAAGGCCCTGATCCTCACAATCCGGCTAACTTGATAGAGGTGTGGCCATGGGAGCATGCAGATATCGATCCTCATCGTTACTACAATGGCCCTAGGCCGTAGCCTTCAAGGACAATTTCGTTTGACAAGAATGCGGAGGGAACCATGGCGGAAGAGAAAAAAAGGTACTGGCGCGAAATTGCTGGCAAGAAGCGGTTGTACAATAAGGCTTTCACAGATCGTGATGACGTTGTTCTTTGGGATATTCTACCGGTGGAAGATGGTGAGAAGCTGAAGCTCATCTTCGAGTCGAAGAACTCAGAGTGGGAGCAAGGGGTTAGGTTGGCTTGCGACATAGGTATTACAGGAGACGGTTGGACTGGCAAGGGGGTCAGATTGTGGTATGGCCACTCACCTCGTGAAGTCGTATTTACGTGCCATACGAAGGATGGCTTCCTCAGCATCTACAATGTGTGGGATCGAGGCAGGGGGCCTGAGTCGCAGAAGCATTCCTCAGGTATGTTGGTGGAGGAACTACCGAATGGTAGACGCTACCGTTGCAACGACATCGGTTTCGACACAAAGTTTGACAAATTGGTTTTTCGAATCGAACGGCTGGAGACCATATAAGCAGCACCAGCTTGGTGACGAACTAGCGTGGGCAGCGGGTGGGTGAACAGCGTTACTACCCGTTCGGCGCATCCAGGCCCGGCGGGATGGGCACCTTACCAACCGATTTCACCTTCACCGGGCAGCGTGCGGAGGCCGGCCTTGGCCTGATGGACTACCACGCGCGGTTCTACTCGCCGCGTTTGGGCAGATTCATCAACGCGGATACGCTGGTGCCCAACCCCGGCAATCCCCAGGACTTGAACAGATACACATATGCGCGGAATGCTCCCCTTACCTACATTGATGCCGATGGACATTTTCCCTGGCTTGTCGTGGGAATCGTAGCTCTTGCGGTGGTAGTCTGGGCTTCAATGGAGATGCCGGTGGGTGAGGGGGCTCCACCCTACGATCCTGGGGCTATGTACTGGCATGGGATTGAGACTGCTATCAAGTGGGGTGGGGATACGCCTGGGGATGTGTATGCGCTCATAGATGAATGGCCGGAAAACAGAGTGTCCAATGCATTGGCCATCGGATTGGTGGCTGTGCCGTCGGGAGTGGTAAAGGCGGTCTCCAAATTCGAGGATGTGCGACATGCGACCCAAGCCAGGTGGGTTCAAAGCGTTCTCAACGGCATTGATTTGAGGAAGATTAGGGAACCGGGACGGTTTGGCAAAGCCTTCTATGTGGCAGAGGAAGGGGGAACGGCAGTGGCTGAAGTGGCAGCCCATGGAGGACAGGCCAGCCATGTCATCCGCTTCCAACTCGACCTCAGCAAGGCGAAGGTTCTGGATCTGACCGATCCCGCTGTGGCTAAGGCCTGGGGCTATGTTGAAGACGTGGAGGGCTACGCGGCGCATCAAGCGCTTGCCCAGAAAGCCGTGGAAGAGGGTTACAATGTGATCAGGTACAGGAGTTATCGGGGCACCGGGTACAACTACGCTTTGTTGAAAAGCGACGTTAATCCCTTCAACTTTGACGAGTGGTTGATCCCCCAGATGGTCAGCCCCGTTGCTCCCTAGATTAGGGGAGGTATGTTTATGAAACGCGTCTCTGTAGAACTGTGGCGTTTCACTGCAGTCTGTATCAATGGTCACGAATTTTGCTTCCATAGATTCAGTGATTTCCACTATGGCGACTTGACAATTCGCACAGCCAACCAGAGCGAATTGGCTTTGGTAGAGACTGATGATCCCGTTTTCAACGAAGTGGGCTCCATTATTGACGAGCTTCTTGTAGCAGCATGGGGCAACAAGAATCGTTCTGACTGGTGCTTCGATCAGGTCTTTCCCATTGTCTGTGACCCCGCCCCGTCAGGGCTGAGGTACAGCTTTGCCGAAGAGGTGCGCTGTCCCGTGTGTAACTCAACGCACTTAGTCCGTTACGGTCCCGGTGAGCCTCCTCAGGTAGATACCGTTGAGTTGCCCGTCGTCACCTACAATGCCTGGCAGCAACTGAGTTACGAAGAGAAGCGTGGGCGGCTTCGAGATGCTCTTCGGAAGGCTGGTTGCTTGCCATAGGCGACACGGGTGTAAATAGGGCAACAAACAAAGCAAGCAGGGACGCACCTTAACGACCGAATCACTATCACTGACCCACGACGGTGATGGCAACCGCGTCCTGCGCCTCGGCCTGGGACGCCGACGGCACGGTGACCCTCATCTGGGGCTAGGTGACCGACGGTCAGAGCGGTCTGGCAGGCCACTACGCCACCTTTGGCGACCCCACGCCCACCGCCCGCGCCGGCTCTGTTGTCAGCGACACCGAGACCAGGGCCGGGGCCGACATACCCGCCGCGCCCTACTACGTGCGGGCGCGGGACAACGTGGGCCACTGGGCCGTGGAGGGCCCGCACACCTTCCGCGTGCGTGCCCGCGACGGGGCATACAACGAAAGCGCCTGGTCGGCGGAGACCGCCACCGTGGTGGACGTGACCCCACCCGCCGCCGATCTGGACTCCATCACCGAGGCCAGTCCCTACGTCCACGTCTCCGGCGATACAATCTACTACGGCCCCGGCAGTGGTGCCTTCACCGTGACTATCACCGCCGACGATGCCCTGGCCGGCCTCGACCGCGTAGTCTTCCCGGCCACGGTCAGCGCCGGTGGGGTGTACACCGCTGCCGGGCCGCAGTACGCCCACCCCTACACCTTCACCCTGTCCTCGACCGCGGAGGGCGTTTACCAGGTGGCAGTCTACGACCGGGCGGGGAACGACGCGGCGGTGCCCTTCACCGTCACCCGTGATTACGTTGCTCCCGTGGCCGGCGTGAGCGTGCCCGCCAAGGTGTCCACCGATACCTTCACCGTCACCTGGAGTGCGACAGATGATGATTCAGGTGTGGCAGTCTACGACGTGCAGGTGAAAGTAGATGATGGCGACTGGACCTCCTGGCTCACCGCCACCACGGCCACCGAAGCGGTGTACTCCGGCGAACTGGGTCACCTGTACACCTTCCGCGTGCGCGCCACCGATAACGTCAGCAACACCGGT
>JACIWR010000420.1 GCA_014360845.1 Anaerolineae bacterium | reverse complement strand
ACCGCCACCTGGACGCCGACGCCCACGGCGACGCCGACCTCCACCGCCACCTGGACGCCGACGCCCAGCGCGACGCCGACTTCTACTGCTACGTGGACACCGACGCCCACGGCGACCCCGACTTCCACCGCCACCTGGACGCCTACCCCTACATCGGCGCCGGCCAACCGCCTGCATGTTGCCAGCATAAACATGTCGTTGAGGCAATTCTGGTTCCTGGCCCGGGCGGTGGCTGAGGTGACCATCGTTGATCAGAACGGCACTCCGGTGAGTGGGGCCACGGTGCAGGGGCGCTGGAGTGGATTGGTTTCTGGCACGTCCAGCGGTAACACAAACAGCAGTGGTGTTGTTTCCTTCACTTCTAGCTGGAGCTATCGGCGCGGCACGTTCACATTCACTGTGGAAAGCGTCTCGGCTCCAGGATATATCTATGATCCCGAAGCCAATGTGGAGACCAGTGACTCGATCTCTTGGTGATCTTGGCAACGAGGAAAACGGGGGAGAGTCTTGGCCATCCCTGATCATCGCCCAGTACGCATTGGGCGTAATAGCTGGAAAGATCGCTCGCTATCTGGGGGCATGGAGGCAACAGAGTGTTGATATAACGTATATGGGGGATGGCTTGACGGCGTTCGACTTCTATCAAGGCTTTCTATGGGCCGAACAACAACAGTCAATGGAGGTAGAAAGTGAGAGGCCGGCTCCGTTGGACCATCGCATTTTTCCTTTTGGTTGGCCTGGTATGGCCAGTTTCGAGATTGGACATTCACGCCGATCCGCCTTTTGATGATTTGACGCCAAACGAATACTCCTTTAGCGGACGGCGTGGCACCAATTACACTGTTACTTGGGACCCACTCACATACGAATTCACCATCTTCACACCTGACAGCACCTTTCCCTGGGACTGGATTGGCTTCGTCAACTCTAATGGAGCGATAGCTATGGCCGGTCATCCTGATGTGGCCAGCACCTTCCGCTTTTCCAACGCCAATAGCCTCTCCGGGCTTGGGGTAGGAGATGTGATGCGCGTCAAGGCCTGGGATATTATCAACCTGGCTCACTTGACCAAGATCGGCTTGGTCATCGGCTCTGGCCCATCGGCGCAGCGAGCCTATCTTTCGGAGGGCACTATTTCCCAATACATGTTAGCTCCTCACTACATCGGCTATCGGGTGTCGGTCCTGGGGCGCACGGTCACCGTGCACCTGTCACACCTGGCTCCGGGTGAATTGCAGGCGGTGGGCGTGATTGAGGTTCAGCTAGATGACCCAACCGACGCTTATCTGCTGGTGGCTTCGGATCTCGAACCCCGGCGAGAGTATCAGCAGGCGGTGGAATATCGCAGTTCCAGCAGCACATCTTTGTCATTTCAAGACAGCGAACAAGCAGTGCGGGGTTATCACAGCGATGGCACCGAGGTTTTCCTCTACGCCAGCTCTCCCCTGCACAGTTGGAGCGCTAATAACCTCTCTTTCCAGAACTATCTTGCGGCCGATACCCTGGATGGACGGGTGGTGCCAGGGGAGAGCGATGGCCGGACGGCGTTGAAAGTCGCAGCCCAACCGGTGCAGTACTTTTACGTCGGAAACGTCATCCTCGATTCCGCCAATCGGGCTGATCCCAGCTCACTCCTCAACGCGCTCCGCGATGCCCGGCTCGCTGCCCTGCATCAACTGCCTGTCCTGGACGCTCCCAACCTCCCGGCTTTCAAATTCGTGTTGGCTATCTCCAACCTCTTCGGTACATATTTGATCAACCCCCAGGCGCGGGTCTATTACAGTGACAAAGCTTTTCCCTACACGCCTGACGTCCTCGGCCCGCTGGTAGAGGTTTCCGAGTTACTGCCCGATGCCTGGTTGGATGCGTATCGTGACTACCTCGATTTCATTGGACAGATTCGCTACCAGTCGCCTGGCGATGGATACTATTGGTGGAAGGCTGACATCGTGGGTGGCTCTCCTCTGCCGGGTTGGTATGGACACAATATACCGGACATCTTCTATCGTGACCACAGTAACGCGGTCACCCATCGCTACCAGTACTCCGACCTCTATGCCACTGCTCTGTACCTGACCAGCCTCCACGATTACTATCGCGCTACAGCCGATCTGGCCTTCGTCCAAGCCCAGGAAGATGTCATCCGCGACGCCGTCGCTGCTTTGCAGATTTTCGACACGGCTTATGGGGCTGATGGCAATTTGTTCCCCCATCTCCTGGTGCCCATGGGCGATTTAGCTTACATCGAGGGCATCTACCCGGCGGAGACGGGGTCCACCATTTACGCCTACGAGGATGCGGCCAGCCTCTACCAGGTCCTGGGAGACGACTCCAGCGCGACCGATTTGTTGGATAACTATGTGGCTCCTATGCGCGCTGACTACGACGCTGTGTTCTGGCACAACGATTCCCTCTTCTTCTTGCCCCGGCGTGATGACCGTAGTAGCACTGGTTCGGGCGACTATTTTGAGGATTTTTGGGTGCAGACGATGCTGCCGCCGCTGTGGGGGGATGTCGGCGCTAATCGTTTAGAGGACCTCCTCAACACCTTCACCCGGCCCGAGTTTTATGACGCCGACCGCAACTACCGCTGGCTGAGCACGGACAGTGAGAACTATGAACCTGATTACCGCTTTGCGGCCGGTTATGTCATGGAAGGCGGCTTTTTCAATGGTGTGCCCAACGTAATCCCGGCTATTGCTGCTTATCAGCTTCAGCAAAACGTCCAGGCCGATCAATATGCTAATGACTTCTATCTGGACGTTTGGACCCGCATGGGACCTTACGAGACGATGCGGCAATGGAGTACGACGCCAGCGGGGATGTATCTGGAGACCTCGATTTATATTGAGCCTCTGGTGGGTACCTGGTGGCTTTTTGAGCAGGCCCTGGGGTTGGAGGTGGATGGGACCACCGTCACCGTCGCGCCGCGGCTGGGGGGACAGTTCGTCGCGCGCGATGTGCGGGTCACGGCCAATGGACTTTCGGTCGTCTTCGATTATGCTCGCGATGCCTCAGGCTGTGAGCACATCGAGATACACAGCAATGAGGGGCTGACCGTCAATGCTCCCCAGGTGGGCACTTGTGTGACTTTCACTCCTACTTCAACACCGACGGATACACCTACACCTACAGAAACACCGACCGCGACTCCAACACCCACGCACACACCCACCGCGACACCGACACACACCCCGACTGCGACTCCGACTCCCACCAATACGCCCACAGCGACCTCAACACCCACGCACACGCCCACCGCGACACCAACACACACCCCGACTGCGACTCCGACTCCCACCAATACGCCCACAGCGACCTCAACACCCACGGATACGCCCACCGCGACTCCGACACACACCCCGA
>JACIWR010000042.1 GCA_014360845.1 Anaerolineae bacterium | reverse complement strand
GGGGAGAGGAACGCCGACTGAGTATGGTGAGGTGAGAAAATGGGGAAGTGGATAAAACCGGATCTCAACACCAAATTTCATATAGATTTCGATTGGTGGGAAAAAGAGGGTCGTAATTTGCGGGTGTTCTTGCACAGCCAGCTTTGCTCAGATTGCCAGGCAATGTATGCCTCCCACAAGGGCACTGAGTTCATTGACTGGGTAGACCCCGATACAGCCGAAGTGCAACAGGTGGATGGTTTATGGCATGCTCTGCGGACCCACTGCAGTCTTCTGCCCACCTACATTGATGAGCACACCCCTTTGACCACGGCCATCTTCCGCGTCTTCCTGGCCAACGGCAACAAACCCCTCAGTGCCAACGAACTGGCCGCGATCATCGGCAAAAGCCGGCCCGAGACCATCCTGCGCACGATTGCCGGTAGAAGGGTCTACAAAGGGATCAAGCCGGTAGAATAAGCACAGCCGGAACCGGAGACGAAAGCAAAGCAGGGCTCACCATACAGTGGATGAGCCCTGTCTTATCAACGGGGAAGGAGTAGACCGCGATGGAAAAAGACTTCAAGGCGCGTTTGAGTGCCCTGACCGAGACAATAGACGGGCTGAAAGTGATCACTCTATCGGCCCTGCAGACGTTGGAGCGGGAGTTCAACCTCTCACGGCGAGAGGCCGAACTGGCCGCGCTGGAAGCAGGCGTGCTGCCCCGCCGCTATCTGCGGAGCTACGGCACGGTGGGCATCGAGGGGCAGATCAAATTGCTGCGCTCCACCGTGGCCGTGGTTGGCTTGGGAGGGCTGGGGGGCAACGTGGTCGAGGCCCTGGCTCGCATGGGGGTAGGACGCATCATCGCCGTGGACGGCG
The DNA here is from genome assembly GCA_014360845.1 of Anaerolineae bacterium. Taxonomy (GTDB): domain Bacteria; phylum Chloroflexota; class Anaerolineae; order JACIWR01; family JACIWR01; genus JACIWR01. The sequence goes on along the minus strand of JACIWR010000042.1, from coordinate 15,809 downwards.
ACACTTTCGTGGATCACAATCTGAACCGCCAGCTCCTCAGCTCAGAGGCGGTCCTGACCCAATCGAAAGCGGAGGCCGCGCGGGCGCGGGTGGCGGCCATTAACCCCGCCGTCGAGGTCGTGCCCCACTCCACCAATCTCACCCCGCAAAACATGGAGACCATCCTCCGTGGGGCAGAGGTGGTGGTAGATGCGCTGGACCGCCTGCCAGCGCGACTGATGCTCCAGGACGGCGCGCAACGTCTGGGCATCCCCATGGTGCACGGGGCCATCGCCGGTTACGTGGGCCAGGTGATGACCATCCTGCCGGGAGATCCGGGCCTCCATGCCTTATACGGCGATGAAGTGCCGGCGCAAGGGGCCGAGGTCGAGCTGGGATGCCCGGCAGCGACGCCGATGATGGTCGCTGCCTGGCAAGTACAAGAAGTGATGAAGATTTTGCTGGGACGGGGGGAGCTTCTGCGTCACCGCATGCTTTTCATGGACGCCGAATGGGGCACCATCGAGGTATTGAAAATGGGGCCATAAGCCTCATTTCCCGCCCTCGTCATCGCACTTCGAAGGGGGCGGCATCAGTCCCCCTTTCTCGGCGACCAGCGCCCGCACCACAGACAGACAATCCGGCAGCGCGCGGGCAATCTGGCGCGCGGTGAAGCGCAACACCGTCCACCCGGCGGTACTCAGGTCGTAGTCCACAGGGGGCCGCTCGCGTAAGGCGACGCCGGGCGGCCACACCGCCCCTTCGCAGAGCACCGCCACCCTGCCCTGGCGGCAGAACAAGGCAAAGTCCACGGCGTAGTCCTCGTCCTCTTCCTCACGCAGACCCCAGCGTCGCTCGGCGGCGATGCCGTTCTCGCGAAAGGCAGTCCACAAGCGCTCTTCCTCCTCACTGCCCAGCCACAGGTCATTGATCTCCTCGGCGCTGAGCAAGCGTTGGAGAGTGGTGTGGATGAAGGTGATCCGCCGCAGGCGCAGGCTGGGGATAGAGCGCGGCAGACGTTGCAGGGGGCCAATCTCGATCTTGTAATAGGTGTCATCGGCGCGGGGATGGTCAGCTTCGGCGGGAAGCAAGTCACGACGGCGGGCCAGACGCACGCGCAACACCGGCGCGTAATAGTTCACCGCCCAACCTTCCGCGCCGAAGACCTTGGTCTGATAAAAAGCCAGGTAATCCGCGCCCAGACGACGCGGAGCCCGGTTTACAGGAATACGATACCATCCCTCATCGCGCGCGATCTCGAAATCGCGCAGATTGTTCATCACCGCCACCAGGACAGGGGCGTCCGGTGATGCCCTTGTCTCCTCGCTCATTGGCCTCTACCTCTGATATAAGGCGGGATAGCATCCCATCCTACGCATCCAAGCGCACGATGAACAACGGCACCAGCATCTCGGTCGGACTCATGCCTCCATGCCGGCCCAACATCTCCAGAGATTTTTCCTTCTTGGCCAGGTAATGATTACCCCGCGCCAGGGCCACCAAATCCCCCAGGCGATAGGGTGTCTCGCGATAGACGGGGCCCGGCCCCAACAGCCCACTCTGCAAGACGATACTCCGCTCCAGAGTGACGAAGGCGTGGCTCAGGTCCCCGCCCAGATAGTTACGCGCGAGTTCTTGTTGATCGGGATGGGGGTACAAAAAAGGCACTCGCGATTCGCCCATAGGAGGGATAAGAAGGGCATCGCGCAAGGCGGGGTGGTCATCTATTTTGATGGCAACTTCGGGCGGGGTAGACACCAGGCCGTGGTCAGCGGTGATGATGAGCAGTGTACCCTCGCGTTCGGCGGGGGTCAAGCGCTTCAGGAACTCCTCTTCCAGCATGTAGCCGATGTTGCGCAGTTCCGTGGCCCAGGTATCGTGGTGGGGACCGTACTTGTGTCCCAGGCCATCAACTACATCCCAGTAGGCGCTGATCAACAACCGCTCGTTCTGAGAATCGGCCAGGGCACGGCGCATACCAACCCACAGGTCGGAAGCATCCACGAAGCCATCCACCCGGTCCAACCCCCGGCGATGCATTTGCGAGAGAGCCGATTCGGCGTAAGTCTCCCGAATGAAAGTGCGCACAGCCACGCCCTCCTGGCTGAGGACCTCCCCCAGGGCCGGCACAGGGATGAAATTATCAGGCTCCAACCCCCATTCCACCAGCAAATCGTGCCGATGGTAGGCACTGGGCCAGAAGAAGAGAGCGCTGGCTGCCACACCAAACTCCCGCAGGTAGAGCTCGAAGGCCAGCAGACCGTGGGCGGCGGGGGAGTAGCCGGTCCACAGGGTGGTGAGGACGGCGTTCGTGGTGGAGGGGAAGACGGTGGTAATGGGGACAAAGGTCCCCTGCTCGGCCAGGCGATTCCAGGCCGGGATGTCGCCCCTGGTCATCGCCGCCCGCAATTGCAGGTAGCCCATAGCATCCACCAGAAGCAGGATCACGCGCCGCACCCCATGCGCCCAATCGCGCCACAAGGCGGGACGCAGCGGCGGGCACGCGCCGGATAACTCAACCCCTAAGAGAGCGGCTACCGTGGCCGGAATGTTGGCCACGCAGAGGCCATCATAAGCGGGCACCACAAACTCATCAGGGGGTAATAGTCCGGCAAGCAGGGGAAGTTGTTTCTGGCGCAACTCGGCCTCGATAACGTCCGGGGTCAAAATATCGGGCATTGCTCCTCCACGTGTATCGTATGTATTTTCCACCAGCGTAGCGGTGACGGCTCCCCCGACTGCGTCGGAGGCTTCTCGCAGGCCCCTCACGCAGTGGGGGTTAAGTGACAGCTCACCCACCCGGTGCAGCGGTGACAGCTCCCCTGCCGTTGGCAGGGGCTGCTTACTGGCTCGCGGAGTCCAACTCCGCGAGAGCAGGGAGACCTGCCCCGATGTAGCGGCGGGCGGCCCTGCCCGCTTTCGCTGTCCCGCAGTTGTACTGCGGGACACACCACTGAAGCTCGCGGAGTCCAACTCCGCGAGAGCAGGGGAGGGGCTTCTCAAGCCAGAATAAGGTCAGCGAAGCCAGCGCTGCAGGATTTCCACCGCCTCCTCCGGCGTGGTCACCACCTGGGCCAGGGCCAGGTCCCGCGCTTTCATCGTCGTCTCTTGGCGGTATACGTCCAGAATATGCCTCCAGTGTTCGCCCAGCAGAATGAAAGGACGACGGGGGATGGACCCTGTCTGCAACAGGCTCCACACCAAGCAGACCTCGGTCAAGGTGCCAATGCCTCCCTGCACGGCAATGTAACCGTCAGGCTCGGTGGTCAAATGTATCAAGCGGGGCAAGTAAGCCTCCATTCGCCGCTCTTCGTTCAGCCACGGATTGGGCCGCAGGTTGAAAAGGCTCACCGTGACCCCGATCACCCGTCCCCCGGCCTGACGCGCTCCCTGACTGACGGCGGCCATCGTCCCGTAGTAGCCGCCGTTCATCACCGCGTAGCCCGCCTGAGCCAGCAATTGTCCCAGCCGCCGCGCGTCCTCGTAGACCGGCGTCCCCTCCGGCACTCCTGAGCCGCCGAAGACGGCGATAGTGCGCTCTGTTGGGCGCGTTGTGTCATGAGAGCTGTTCATATGCGTCTCCTTCTCGGCCACGCAAGCATGAGGAGGTCGCCTCGCCTGCGGCAGATACCAGCCCGCTACCGATCATCGGTCTCCGGCTTCCTCTCTCTCCAATGAATCACCTGATACCCATAGGTGTTCACCACCTGGGTGTGGCGGTAAATGGTACGCACGATGGTTTTCGGGCTGTAAACATGGGTGTGACCGTGGATCAAATAGCGAGGGCGATAGATGTCCATCATGCGCAGGAAGGTTTTGAAGCCGGTATGGCAGCGATCAGTGCCATCGTGGATGCGGTAAGGCGGGGCATGGGTGATTAAAATATCCAAAAAACGTCCATATTTCAGCCGATTCCACAGCAGTCGGGGCGTCATGCGCAGAGCTTTCCAGCGCATGTCGTCCTCGGTGTATTGGTGACCGCCCTGACCGCTGTAGCGCATCGAGCCTTCCAGCCCGCCGATGAGGAGCCCCTTGACCTCCACCACCCGCTCGTCCACGTTGATGCAACCTTCGGGGGCGTCTTTGAAGCGTCCATTGGCGGTGAAAACCCCATGATCGTGATTGCCGAAGACATAGAGCAGGGGCACATCCAACATGGTGACGATAAACTCCAGGTACTGGTAGGGCAGATCACCACAAGCCAGCACCAACTCCACGTCGCCAAAAAGACGCCTGATGGCCGTGCTGTAAATTGTCTCCACCACCCGATCGCTGACAGTAAGAATTTTCATCAGTCGGTTAGTCGTTTCGTGTAAATAAAAAGCTAGCTTCTCCCCAGGTCTGGAAAAGCTAGCTTGACAGAGACCGTCTCGAATCCCCCAAGCACGCTTGCCAGCCCGTGGGTTCGCAAGCACGGCTCGCGGGATGACGCCAAGCTCACAGCACTGGTGCTATCCAGTCAGCGCCGTGCAGGAACCTCGTCCCCGCCGGGCGCGTTCAGTATAGCACGAAACGAGAGCAGAGTCAATTGTCAGCAGCAGGAGCGCGCGCAGCGCAACCTCGCTTAGAACAAGGTCAACTCGCGGCGTCGAATCTTGACCCCCACCTCGGCCACGTGCTCCAGGTGATGGTCCAGTACCTCGGCCACGGCGGCCTGGGTGGAAGCCGTCAGGCGACCATCGGTGGTGTGTACCAGCGCGGTGGCCACCAGCGGCTGGTCCAGGGGATGCCCAATCTGCGAGAGGATGTACACCGTCGCCTCACGGATGCCGGGCACCTGAGCCACAATGTCCTGCGCGGCCAGGAAGGCCAGCACGTTGTAGACCTTGCCCACGTGCGAGATGGGGTTCTTGCCACAGGCTGCCTCGAAGCTGGCCGAGCGGAAGGGGGCGATGACGCCGTTGACCCGGTTGCCCCGCCCGACCGCGCCATCGTCGCCGCACTCGGCGGAGGTGCCGGTCAGGGTGAGGTAGAAATCGCCGCGCTTGGCCTTGTCGGCGGTGTTCACGTCCACGCGCACCTCGCGGTGGTCTTGCTTCTCGGCAAAGGCTTGAATGGCAGCCTGCACCGCGCCTTTGGCCTCCAGGTACTCCTGCGCATCGCGTATCTCCGTAGCGATGAAAGGAATAGCCGTGGTCAGGACGATGCTATCGTCGCGGCGGCAACCCATCACTTTCACGTCCTCGCCGATGGGGAATTGATTGATCAACTCATAGTTGATGTACTGCGCCGTCTCGTAGACCACGTGCTCCAGGCCGGAGCGAGGCCAGTGGGAGACGCCAAAGCTGGTATCGTTGGCCTCGGTATGTTCCACCGTGCTCACCAGCTCCGCCGCGCCTCGACCGGCAAAGCAGTCAATGACCACGTGTTTCACCGGGTCCAGATAGCGCATGGTCTCGCGAATGTGTGCCCGTGCGGCCTCGATGGCGATGGTGTCCATAGGCACTTTGCGTCCGTTGTAGCTGGGAGTGCCCCGTCCGGCGATTTGAATGTGAATGGGGGTGATCATCTCCCCACCGCCGAAGTGCACGTCCACCTCGCCGGCCACGAGCTGCACCTTGTCGAAGTTGTGATGCAAGAGCACGCCCAGGTTTTCCTCGCACCAGCGGCAGTATTCCACGGAAATGCGCTCGGCGATTCCGTCGCACAGGCTATCCGGGTGACCGATGCCTTTGCGCTCCACAATCTCCACCGGCAACTCCTCAACGTACTGCCCCAGCGCTTCCATAACAACAATGTTTCTAGCCATGATGTGAAGTTCCTCCTTCTAAATAATAAGTGACCCCTCGCTCTTTTCCAGGGGCGAGGGGTCACGGCTTTCTCCATGCGCTGGCATAAAAAAGCCCCTTCTCGAAGGAAGAGGCAAGCGCACAGAACAATCTGCGACTCCCTCTTATCTTCCAGAATAACTCTGCCGGAATTGGCACCGTGATCAGGGGCACAAGCCGATCGCCTTTGACCCAGCTCCGTAGCTCCTGAAATGGTTGCCGAGGTTTCACAGGGCCGGTCCCTCCACCTCTCTGGATAAGAGTGTCACGGGGTATGCGATTGTTCGGGGGTGATGATAGCATAACTACAGTAATTTGTCAAATCTCGACCGGCCCAGACGGTGGCACATCACAACGAATCGTCGGCCTCTTGCAACTGCTGCTCTATCAGATACTCCATCACCAGACGCTGATGCTCCCACAGCCGACTGACTCCCCAATCCAGCATGAAATTGGCCTCGGCCATTTCCTCACCCCGCGGGTGAGTGTCGAGCAGGCGACGACCGTCCAGGACAAAACGATAGCCCTCCAAAAGCAAGGCATGGGCTTCGCTCAAATCCGGCGGCGGCTCTAGACCTTCCACGGTGTCAACCACTCGTTGCAGGTAGGGGGAGCTATGCATAGTGGACTCGATGATGGCTTGCGTGGAGTTATAAGGGGCGATGCGGGTCAAATAGATGTTTACCTCTTCCTCACTGGTCAGGCGGGCAGGCGGCGAGCGCGGAGCAAGGGACTGGCGCATCACCAGGCCCAGCAGGAGCAATCCTGCCAAGACGACCACAGATTGTAATCGTTTCATCCAATTCACTCTTTCACCCGTCGTATCTCGAAGACCACGGGATTGTAGGCATCGGGGCAGGCGTGAGTGGCGACATCTTTGTCCTCCAGCCAGGGGAACTGGGCCCCGTAGCGCATGGCAAATACTTTCGGCAAAAAGCTATAAAGGGCGTGCAGGCAAATCTCCCCTTGCACTGTGCGCCCGTCAAACACCACCCGATCACCGACCTGATGTCCAAAGGCGCATTGCCCGTGCTGACTGATGACGGTGACGACCACTTTGTATTCTTCCATCTTCCCGGCTCCTATCAGATGATTGTCGAATCCGGCAGGTCTCGGACCCGCTGGACAACGCAGTCGCCCCCCGCGGGCGACGTCGTCGGGAGCAAGTCGGCGGTCCCGGCCCTAGCTACTGGACAGTTTTGACCGAGTGTCAAGCCCCATGACCAAGAGAAAGCATCCTGAGCGGAGCGCAGCGAAGTCGAAGGGGCATCCTTCGACTACGTGCGCCCCCTCGCTGCCGCTCAGGGGCGCACTCCGCTCAGGATGACTACTACTTCCGGCGGAGTGAAGTCGAAGGGGCATCCTGAGCGGAGCGCAGCGAAGTCGAAGGATGCGGGCTCCGGTCTTTCGTCATCCTTCGACTACATTCGTCCCTCCGCTGACGCTTCGGGACTCACTCCGCTCAGGATGACTACTGCTCCAAGGGTGCGCAGAGCGCCTCTTCGCCATGGCACTCTCAAACTGTGGGGTGACTAAACCCCCGCCTCTATCCACGCTCCTCGCGCACGTAGGGCTGCATCAATGCCGCCGGCGCTCCGATGTGCTTGCGCATCGCCTCACCCGCGCTCATCCAGAGGACAAGGATAGTGAAGATGAAGGGGAGCATATTCAGGAGAGGGGGAGAGACCCCCAGATCCTGGAGCCGGTACTGCAAGACGCGCACGCCGCCGAACAAATAGGCCCCCAGCAAAGCGCGCACCGGATCCCACATGGCGAAGATGGTCAGAGCGATGACAATCCAGCCGGCACCGGCGGTCATGCCCTCGATCCAGGCCGGCGCATAGACGACGGAAAGATAAGCCCCGCCCACACCGGCCATCATGCCCCCGAAGAAGACAGCCAGGTAACGCACCCGAACCACGTTAACGCCCAGAGCGTCAGCCGTGGCCGGACTCTCCCCCACCGAGCGCAGGGAAAGCCCCCAACGAGTGCGATAGAGCACAAACCACAACACCACCACCAGGAGAATCGAGATGTAGACCATGGGGTCGTAGCGAAAGAACAGAGGGCCGATGATCGGCAGATCGCTCAAAACCGGGATGTTAATAGCTCCCAGCCTGACCCCTGGCGGCTGGCCGATGTACCGCTTGCCCAGGATGCCGCTCACGCCCAGGCCCAGCATGGTGATGGCCAGGCCCGAGACCACCTGATTCACCCGCAGCGTGATACTGGTAAAGGCATGGATAAGGGCCAGCAGTCCGCCGGCCAGCGCCGCCAGCAGTATCGCCAACCAGATGTTGCCGGTAGTGTAGGCCACTCCGAAGGCGGTAACCGAGCCCATGATCATCATGCCCTCCACTCCCAGGTTCAACACGCCAGAGCGCTCGGCGTATACCTCCCCCAGAGTACCCAATAACAATGGGGTTCCCGCCCGGACGGCCCCTTGCAGAGTTGACAGAGAAAACACCGTCAGGAGAAATTCTCGCATCAGCTCACCTCTTTCAGCTCCATGCTCTTCAATCTGATTCGATAGCGGGCGATCAGGTCTCCGGCCAGCACGAACAACAAAATAGCCCCGTTAAAGACGTAGACCGTCGCCGAAGGCAAGCCCAGAGAAACCTGTATCGCATCACCACCCACCAGCAGGCCGCCTAAGAGCAAAGAGGTCACCACAGCTCCCAGCGGATTGAGACGGGCCAGCCAGGCGACGATGATAGCCGTAAACCCGTAACCCGGAGAGATACCTTCCGGATAGCGCAAGCGATAATGGATGCCCGCCACCTCACCGACGCCGGCCACTCCGGCCAAACCCCCGCTCAAAATCATGACCAGGATCACGGTCTTGAGATAACTCATACCCGCGTAGCGGGCCGCAGCCGGATTCTCACCCGTGACGCGAATCTGGTAGCCCCACTTCGTATACCTGATCAGCACGTAGACCACCACGGCCAGCGCCAGGGCCAGCAGCAAAGTAGGATAATGAATCCGCGTCCAGGCCAGGCGCGGCAATTGCGCCGACGGAGAGAACTTGGAGGTATAGGGAAAGCCCCGCTCCTCCGGGCCCTTCCACGGGCCGTAGACCAAATACTTCACCAGATTGCTGGCGATGTAGACCATCATCAAACTGGTGATGGTCTCATCCACGCGCCAGCGGGCTTTGAGGATAGCCGGGATCAATCCCCAGAGCGCCCCGCCGACAAAGCCGACAAGGAACATGGCCGACAGCAGTACCGCCTTCGGCCATTCGGGATACGCCAGAGCCAAAGCAGTGGCACATGTAGCGCCGATCAGCAACTGCCCTTCCGCCCCGATATTCCAAAAGCGGGCACGGAAAGCCAGTGTCAAACCAACGCCACACAGCATCAGTGGGATGGACTTGACCACCGTCTCGGAGAGTCCGTACACGGAGCCAAAGGCCCCCTGGAATATCTCACTATACGCAAAGAAAGGGTCCACACCCACGAGCAGGAATATGATGCCAATGGCAGACAGCGCCAGGAGAAGGGAGAGGACCGGCGCTAAGATTTGCAGCCAACGCGGGGGAGCGAGCCGTTTCTCTACTTCAATGGATACTATGCGTCTCATGCCGACACCTCGCGCACCGGTGGTGTCCCGCGCTCCGGGGAAGAGCTATCGAGGGGCCGGCGATGTGCTCCCGCCATCATCAGCCCAATCTCCTCCAAATCCACCTCGTGCGCAGGCACAACGCCCATGAATTCCCCTTCAAACATCACGGCGATCCTGTCACTCAAGGCGAGCACCTCCTCCAGGTCCTCAGAGACCAGCAATATGGCCATACCCCGCTCCCGCTCGGCCAGCAGCAACTGCCAGATATACTCGATGGCCCCCACGTCCAGCCCGCTGGTAGGGTGCGCCGCGATCAGCACATCGGGCGACTCGCAGGTCTCGCGCGCCAACACCACGCGCTGGATATTGCCACCGGAAAGCAACTTCAGGGGAGTATCCCGGCTGGGTGTCATTATGCAATACTGCTCGATCAGGGCATCGGCGTGTTCGTAAATGGCGCGCGCGTCCAAGAACGGGCCTCGACAGAACCGCTGGTGGCGATACCCCTTCAGAATCAGATTCTCGGCCACACTCATCTCCGGCACCAAACCGGTCAGCCGCTCACCGGGAACGTAACACACACCATGTTCGATGACGACCTTGGGAGGCTGATTCGTTATCTCCCGACCGTTCACCGAAACACGCCCCCCCTCGGCCCGGCGCAGACCCACCAAGGCCTCCACCAGCTCCCGCTGTCCATTGCCCGCCACGCCAGCGATGCCTACGATTTCGCCCCGAGCCACGCTCAGCGAAACCCCTTTAACCGCCGGCAAACCCTTATCGTTCAGAACGTGCAAATCCTCGATGCGCAGGACTTCCTCCCCCGGCGGCATATCCTTCCTCTCGACGCGGAAAAGCACCTCGCGCCCCACCATCAGCCGGGCCAGTTCGCGCTTGCTGGTGTGAGCGGTCTCTAGGGTAGCTTCGACACGCCCCTGACGCAGGACGGTGACACGGTCGCTGATGGACATCACCTCATCCAGCTTGTGGGTGATGAAGATAATCGTCTTGCCCTCCGAGGCCATACGTCGCAGGACGGCAAACAACTCCTCCGCTTCCCCCGGAGTGAGCATAGAAGTAGGCTCATCCAGGATCAGGATGTCCGCGCCGCGATACAGCGCCTTGATAACCTCAACCCGCTGCTGTTCGCCGGCCGAAAGCTGCCAGATACGAGCGTCGGGATCAACGGTGAGGTTATACCGTTCCGAGAACTCCCTGATCTTCGACCGCGCTGCCCGTGCCGGGTTGAAGAAATTACCCGGAAGTCCCAGGACGATGTTCTCGGCTACTGTGTGCGTTTCCACCAGCCGGAAGTGCTGATGCACCATCCCGATGCCGAGTTTAATAGCCTCGCGGGGAGAGGGGATGGTCACCGGTGAACCGCGGATAATGATTTCTCCCTCGTCGGGCTGGTAGATGCCATAGAGGATGTTCATCAGCGTGGTTTTGCCCGCGCCGTTCTCACCCAGCAAGGCATGAATCTCCCCGGCGCGGGCCTCGAAATCCACATGATCGTTGGCCAATACGCCGGGGAAGCGTTTGACGATGGAACGCATCGTCACGACGTTATCTGCCATAGGTTCCTCGCTCAGTTTCGTCTACCTGCCGTTTGTAACAACGATTCCGGGTGCTCTGCCCCTTCCCCTTGCCCCTCTCCCTCTCCTGAGGGAGGAAGAAGGAGAGGGGCATAGGTTTGCTCTGAGCAGAGCTAAAAGGGGATAAAGAGGCACAACTTGCGGTTATGCTCGCACAGTGGATGAGCGAGCGCTTCTACCGTGGAATGGTGCCGACGTTGCCCTCCACGAACCAGTCAATGGTCAGCAACTCGTCGTAGGTAGCTCTCTGACCGGCCTGGAGTCGCAGCGTACCGTCCTGGTCGTAAATCGGGCCGGTGAAGGGATCGAACAGCATGGCCGGGTCTTCCATCTGCTCAATGCGCTTGAAGACCAGGTCGTACACGCTCATCTCGCCCAGAAGAGGATCCGTTACGGTGACGGCTTTCAGCTCATCCTCAAACTTGGGGTTGATTGGTTCACCGAAACGGGCACCGAGAAGAACGGCTTTTTCGCGCAGCAGCCACCAGTAGTCCACATCCTGGAGATTGGTATTGTTGTAGACACCCGTGTAGGCTTTCATCAGGATGTCCTCATAGATAATCCCCCAGTCCACGAGCTGACCGCTCACAGCAGTATCTGGGCCAAAATCTCCCATGGGGCTGTAGTGGCTGAAGGTGTAAATCTGCTGTCCCTTCTCCGTGTACTCCTGACCAACCTCGATCACTGCGGGCGAGTCCTCGGTGAAGGCCAGCACATCAGCACCGGCATCTATCAACGCTTCGGCAGCCTCACGCGCTGCGGCCGGGTCGTACCAGGCAAATAGCCAGCGCACGTCCACGGTGGCCTCGGGGTTGACCTCTCGCACGCCGAGGGTAAAGGCGTTGATGTGCCGCACCACTTCGGGGATGGGGTGGGCCGCCACATAGCCGACCTTGCCGGTCTTGGTCAGCGCGCCGGCCATCAGACCGTTCAAGTAATAGACCTGATAGAAGTCAGCCATGTAGGTGCCCAGGTTGGGGGCGCGCTTATAGCCGGAGCAGTGGAAGAACAGGGTATCCGGGTACTTCTCGGCGGCTGCGACGGTGCCGTCCATGAACCCGAAACTGGTGGTGAAGACCACATCACACCCTTCTTCGACCACAAAGCGGTCCAGGAAGCGGTCAACGTCGGCTTCCGGCACCGATTCGGCGTAGGCCGTCTCCAGCCAATCGAATTGCTTCTCGACGTACAGCCGACCCTGCTCGTGAGCATGGCTCCATCCGTAGTCGCCAATCGGCCCCACGTAGATGAAGCAGGCTTTCATGCCGGGTGCGGCTGCCTCCGCCGGTGTGGCTTCTGCCGGCTCAGTGGGAGCAGGGGTGGGCCTGGGGCAGGCAGTGAGGAGCAAGACTCCCACCACGGCGACAGTCAACACGATCCAGAACTTCTTGCGCATTTCTCTCCTCCTTAGGAGTAAACTAAAAAAGTTGCCTTGAATTGCGCTTTCCGACTGAACCAATACACACGTGGGTTCTGTTTCGCGTCCGGGTCATCACCCCCCTTCTCTGAGGAATGTTCCCGCTCTCACATTAGCGCGCTTACTATAACACAAAAGAAAAGCTTTGTCAAAGAGATTCTGTCGCTGGGGTGCGCTTCAGTTTGGAGGCAGATTTGTCCCGTAGCGGCCGATCGCTGCCGCGTCCTGAGCCCGGCGAAGGGCTGCGCCCTGAGCGAAGTTGGGGTAGCCGCGCTTTCCATAGCGGCCAACGGCCCCCAGCACCGCGAAGGCACACTCTCGCGACCGAGGTTGCGCGGTAAGAAACCGCGCCTACCATTTCTGGGGGGATGGGAGAGGTCTCCGAAGCCAGGGTACAGCAGCAACTCGCTCCCAAAGTGAAATACACCCCAAACCTCGCGCTCGGTTGACGCTGGCTCGCAAGTGCGTTATAATGACCACCAGCGATGCCCGTGAGATAGTACTTCCATGATGAAATCCTTGCTCGTTGGGCAAGAATTTCACCACAAAGGACACGAAGGACTCCAAAGACACAAAAGGGAAAAAACGCAGTCCCCTTTGTGCCCTTTGTGTTCTTGGTGGTAAGGCTTTTTGGCTCCGGCTAGGCCGGGATAGGGAGGTGTGCCATGAAACGAGTCTTGAGAACATCCGTTGTGGTCATCCTCGCCATCATCGTGCTCGCGGGATGCTCCCCCCCACCAGAGGAACGAGTTACAGCTTCCCTCCCAGCCACGGCGGTTGAAGAAATACCCCTGCCCTCGCCGACGTTGAAAGGGGAGACCTCACTGGAAGAGACGCTGGCCCTGCGCCGCTCGGTGCGCAGCTTCACCACGGAAGCGCTGACCATGACCGAAATCGGGCAACTGCTGTGGGCGGCACAAGGTATCACCCGCGAGTGGGGCGGGAGAACTGCTCCCTCGGCCGGGGCTTTGTATCCGCTGGAGATGTACGTCGCCACCGCAGATGGACTGTACCACTACGTCCCCCGGGGTCACAAGCTGCTCGTTGAATCCACAGCAGACCTGCGTCCGGCGTTGTGGAGCGCGGGACTCAAGCAGGACGCCATCCGCCAGGCTCCGGCGGTTTTTGTCATCGCTGCCGTGTACGCGCGCACCGAGGCCAAATACGGCGCGCGGGCAGAGCGCTACGTCCATCTGGAGGCCGGTCACGCGGCCCAGAACCTGCTTCTGCAAGCAGTAGCCCTGGAATTGGGCGGAGTACCCATCGGCGCTTTCTACGATGACCAGGTGCAGGCAGCCCTCTCGCTCCCCCCCGATCACACCCCGCTGTACCTGATCCCGATAGGACATCCGCAGGAGTAGCCCTGTGAACGAGTCGGAACGCTTATGGATCGGCACCTCCGGGTGGGTCTACCCCCATTGGCGCGGCGTCTTCTACCCGCAGGAACTGCCTACCTCGCACTGGCTGCCCTTTTACACCCAGCACTTTCGCACCGTCGAACTCAACAACACCTTCTATCACCTGCCCTCGGAACAAGCCTTTCGTAACTGGCAAGCAGCGGTGCCAACGGGATTCCGTTTCGCGGTGAAGGCCAACCGCTTCATCACCCACATGAAAAAGCTCCGTGAAGCGCAAGAGCCCGTAGAGCGCTTCCTGAGCCGTGCGCGCCTGCTGGGCGAGCGATTGGGCCCCGTCCTGTACCAACTGCCCCCTCGCTGGCGCTGCAATCTCCCCCGCTTACGCGCATTCTTGAGCCTCCTGCCCGGTGATCTCACCCACGTGTTTGAATTCCGCGACCCCAGCTGGATGAACGAACAGGTATTCGACCTGCTCGAGGAGCACGGCGCAGCCCTATGCGTGATCAGTCATCCGACCATGCCCTGCCCGGTCCGCGCCACGTCCGATGTGGTATACATCCGTATGCACGGAGCACAGGAGCTATACGCCAGTTGTTACAGCGAGGAAGAGTTGCAGTGGTGGGCGGAACAGATAAGAACCGCCCTCAACACGGGGCATGAGGTATACGTCTATTTCAACAACGACGCCTTCGGCTACGCGGTACAAAATGCCCGCCGGTTGCGAGAGTTGTTAACCCCATCCCTCTAAACAAAGAACCTCCGAAGCTCTCAGAGCCTGGAGGTTCCATAAACCTATCCGTGCCACCCTAAGCTTGCTGCAGTTGAGCCTTAAGCTCCTCCAGCGTTTTCTGCACTATTTCCTTGCTGCGTTCCTGGTCGCTCAATTCCATATACTTCTCCAGGTCGGCGATTGCCTCAGCAATGCGACCCAGCCGCTTATAGGCATACCCGCGCGTCAGATACGGCAGGGGTTTGGTGGGATCCGCCTGGATAGCTTGCGTGCTGTGTACGATCTTATCCCTCTCCTCTGCCATCTCCGTCTCAAGCTGAATGCGCCTGCGCTCTTCCTTGCCAAGGAATTGCAGTACGAAACAACCTGTAGACAGCAAAACCGTTCCTACAGTGTATGCCCAAAAGCCCATTCCGGGCAATGAGCGCATCACTTCATAGCGAAAAGGTCCCAGGGGCAGAAGGATAAGAACAACGAGGCAAATACCAGCCCACACCGACATCAAGCCAGCATACATGTAGATAAACTTGTAACTGACTGTGAAAAGCACCAGCCCTAAAGTGATCACGGCGACAATGGGTACCAAAATCATCGTGGCGTCTTTGGTGGCATGGGCCAGGATTCCCCCGGGGATATTGCTGCGCAACACGGGATTGCTGGGATCGTCGCCGGGCCGGGAAATCACTCCTACCTGCCCCTCTTCATCCACAAAATAAGTGTTGACGAACTCATCATCATCGGGCAAAGACTGAGAAGGTACCACCATGAGGCCCCAGCTCATGAAAAGACTGGCCACCATGAGAATGCTACCAACGATAATTAGAATAATCCTCCAGTCCTTAAGTGGGTTTGGCATCATTCCTCCTTTTCATGTTCCACGTCGTGTTAGGTGTTGACCGCTGCATGTTGCCGTGAAGACAGAAAACAAACCGCCTTGGGACAAGCTCCATTATATCACGGGGTGCATACCCTGTCAAAGCGCATTCAAATTCTCGATGACACAAGCCCTTCACGCAGTGAGAGGTCGGTGACAGCTCCGTCGGACAAGGGTTTGGCCGAACTCCGAGGTGATGGGTAGGGCTCTTTGCCTTCTACAACCAGCACTGCCTGTTACACGGCGGTGCGTCCTCAGCGAAGCCCAACCCGCCCCACGGTGAGGCTGCCCGGGCGGGCTGGAAAACCTGCGCAACTCCTCTTTTCGAACTTTCTGTTGTAGCGGCGGACCGCTGCTGAGTCCTGAGCGAAGTTGGGGTAGCGCGGCCAACGGCCCCAGCACCGCGAAGGCACACCGTCGTGACCGGGGTTGCGCGGTAAGAAACCGCGCCTACCATATTCTGGGGGGATGGGAGAGGTCTCCGAGGCCAGGGCACAGCAGCAACTCGCCCCACAAGTGAA
>JACIWR010000419.1 GCA_014360845.1 Anaerolineae bacterium | reverse complement strand
TGCCAAAGGTCATCACGGCCCTGCCTCCACGGTCAGCGTGTCGGTGAGCACGATGTGGTCGCCAAGCTGTTGCCCGCGGAAGGTGACGGTCAGCCGCTCGCCGGTTTGCAGCAGATACATTCCGGCCACCAGCCGGTATTTGCCCGGCGGGGTGTCCGCGGCGACGCTCAGGTCGTAGCGGTCGCGGATGATCTCCCCTGCCCGCCAGCGGGAAGTGGGATACAATCCATCGGCGGGCTGGCTATCCCACTGCGCCCGGATGCGTCCCTCCGGTCCCAGCAACTGCACGAAGACGGTATAATCCCGCTCCATTGGGCGCAGGGCTTCCCAGAAAAGAGTTACCTGAAACGTCTGTCCGGGGCTGAGTGCACCCTCCAGGTTGTATCCCAGCAGGCGGACACTTTCGCCCAGCTCCGCCTCTAGCGGATTGCCGATATCGAGTTGCTGCGCCATGGAATGGATGGTAGCCGGCACATCAAGGCGGGCGATGGTCCACGAGGGCGGATCGAGACACTGCCCGCTCTCGGCGTCCCGCACCTGGACGGCCAGTCGGTAGCTGCCCGGCGGCGTGCCCGGCAGGATGGGCAGAGTGTACGTGATGGACAGGGTCTGCTCAGCGGTCAGGGCGAGGGTTCCTGTCGTCTGTGCCCAGGTCCGGTCGGCGAGGCTGAGCATAAGCAGGTCCACGGTATACGCGCGTTGGGCCTGCTCGTGCGCCTGCCAGCGCAGGGTAGCAGTGATGCGCTCGCCCGGCTTCACCTCGGTCGAGTCAATCTGGCAATCCTCCAAATGTAGCCGCTCGCCGAAAGTCACCCCTTGCACCCAGGGATAGGTGCTGGGCAGGCGGTAGACCCAGGCGTAATCCACCCCCTTCAACCGCACGATGTATTCTGGCTCGTGGGTCTGGAACAGGGCAACCAGGTCTCTGTTGGGCAACTGGCGTTGCACCTGGTTGGCATAAAGGACAGCGTAGTCAATTCCTCTGTTGAACAAATCCTGCTCATTGGTGAACTCCCCCAGGTCCCACGACTGGCCGATAAAGAAATGGTCGAAGCAGCGCGGATTATACCAGGCCGCCACTCGCAACTCTTCCGCTCCCTCCTTGGCGTTGAGATAAGCGGCGGCGCGTTCCAGTCCCTCCCCCCAGCCGGTGAACAGTATCTGCTGAGCGGTCCGTCCCCCGCCGGCCAGTGGATTGTAGGCGGTCAGGTAATAGGGGTGGTGGACGAAAGCCATCCCCGCCTGGAGCACGATTACCGCTCCCATAGCGACCGGCTTCGCCTGTGACACGCGCACCCGGCGGGCCAGCAAGTCGGCGAGCCACCACCAGCCCAGCGCGGCCAGGTAGTCGGCTAGGGGAAAAGCAGGCAGCAAATAGCGGTCGAATTTTTTAACCGCTACCGTAATGAAGGCGGCGAACAGCAACGGGAATAGTAGGGCGCACCACGTACCCGGTCCACGTAACTCCTGGGGATCGGTTACTGCTGATCGGTTCAGCAACAGGGCCGCTATTAGCGCTGCCAGGCCGATCAGTGAGAGGGGTGTGGTGCGGAAGATGAAGGCCAGTGGATAGAACAGCGGTCCCGGATCGCGCACGGGCTGGCTCAGGAAGAAGTTACCGGCAGCCTGTGCCCTCGTCGGGTCGGCGATGGTCAGGCCGATGACAGTGCTCACAGTTTCGAGCGGCTTGCGCCACATGGCTGGCCAGGCGACAATCCAGGTGGCGGACGTGGTCAGCATCCAGATGGTGGTTATGCTCCCCAGTCGCCGTGTGTGACCTGATTTTGGGGGCCGCTTCGCGCTCAGCCCTGTGATGATGGCTGCGAGCACGGTGAAGGGTATCAGAAAGAAGGCGCTGGCTTTGCTCAACATGGCCAGCGCGCCCGTGATCCCGCTGATGATGGCCAGGCCCCAGGGCCGCCGGGCGCGCAGCGCTACCAGCAGACACAGCACCGAGAGTGTCGTCCCGATGGTGGTCAAGGCATCCTGCTGAAAGACGCGCGAGTGTCCGATGATAAAGGGGTCGAGGGTCAGGAGCAATGCTCCCAGCAAAGCGACTGACTGATTCCACAGACGCCGGGCGAGGAGGTAACTGCAGGGCACTAGCAGCGCGCTCAGAAGGGCCGTGGGCATCCGCAGATAGGGGACCAGGTCCAGGCTGAAGGGGGTACTGGCCACGAAGTCGCGGAAGCTCATTATGCTCCTTTGCTCGGATAAAAGATAGCGCGCGGCCAGGCCCAGCGTGCCCGTCCACATAGTGGTCACGCCGGGATGGCGGCTTTGGAAAGTGCGCGACCAATCACCGTCCAGCAGGCCCAGGGCGAACTGCACCGTGCGCTCGTGCCACAGTTGCTCATCGGGGGTGAGAAAAGCGCGCAGATCGCTGGTGCGCACGGCCAGGGCGACCAGGAACAACCCCAGACAAATGGCCGCGGTCCACAGCCGCTTTGGTGTCCGTTTATCTGGACTCCTCACGATGCCTCCGGGGATTTAGAGCACTGTCAACCATGCGTGGCGCAGGTGGTCAATGTCCTCAAAAACCAAATCGGGCTTTACTTCGCTGACGGCTAACTCCTCGCGGTTGACCACGCCGGAGAGGACGAGGATGGTCAGCAGGCCGGCGTTGATCCCGCCCAGGATGTCTGTCTCCAGGCGATCGCCGAGCACGGCGGTGTGGGCCGGGTCGGCGGACATGCGTTTCAGGGCCATCTCGAAAAGGGTGGGCTCTGGTTTGCCGATGGTCAGCGGCGTGACGCCGGTGGCGGTCTCAATGGCGGCCAGGATGGCTCCGTTGCCAGGCACGATGCCTTCCTCGGAGGGGAAGGTTTTGTCTGGGTTGGTGCCGATGAAGCGCGCCCCGGCACGGATGAGCAGCGTGGCCCGCCGTAGCTTGTCGTAGGTTACCTGGGTATCCATGCCGACCACGACGAAGGCCGCGTCCCGGTCGCTGACCTCGAAACCGTATTTGCGCATGGTCTCGGCTAGGCTCTCCGCGCCGATGACGTAGACTTTGGTGCCCGGCGGGGCGATGCTGGACAGGTAGTCCGCCGTGGCGATGCCGGAGGTGAGAATGTCTTCCGGGCTCACGGTGACGCCCATCCCCGCCAGCTTGGCCACGTACTCCTCAGGCGTGCGGCTGGAGTTATTGGTGGCCAGGGTGAAGCGAATGCTTTTCTCGCGCATGAAGGCGAAGAAATCGGTCAGGCCGGGCATGGGTGCATTGCCGCGGTACAGCACGCCGTCCATGTCAATGATGAGATTGTGTATTTCTCGCAGTTTGGATAAGTCTGTAGCGGTGTAGTTTGAGTGTTTCATTAAGGCTCCTTGTTCCAGGTGCGACGCACTTATGAAGTGCGTCGCACCTAGG
>JACIWR010000418.1 GCA_014360845.1 Anaerolineae bacterium | reverse complement strand
GTTATCAACAAGATGAGCTTGGCTTCCGGCGGGTCACAGACTCGCCGGAAGTCTTTTGTTGGAGAACGCGCCCCGCCGTCCAGTCGCTCTTGCCAGATGAACAAAAGTGGGTATAATAAGGCCAGTGAGGGCGGATGCTAAGGAGGGGGAGCGATGAACATTCATTTCTTCGGCAACCTGGCAGCCATTCTACTCATCACCGAAGCCATCTGTGTCTTTTTGGTCTTGTTGATCGTGCTGATATACGCCATCCGCGGTATGCGCTGGCTGCGCGTCAATGTCCCTAGGCCGCTGAAGATCGCTCAAGAGAAAACTGCTCAGGCGGCAGCGATGAGCAAACGAGTGGCGGATACCGTGGCCGCCCCCGTGATCGGCAGTGCGGCCGTGAGCGCGGGAGTGCGTCGGGCCGTGCATGAGAGTGTGAGCACGCTCAAGAGGAGGAAACAATGAACACCCGAACCAAAATCTTCGTCCTGGGTGGTCTGGGAGGGGCCCTGTTGGGCTTGCTGGCCGCTTGGCTCTACGTGCGCGAGGCCGAAGCGGCGGGTGTGAATCTGGAAGAGGAAACGGGAACCGAGATCACGCCTCGTACCGGGTTACAGGTTGGATTGGGTATATTGGGCGTATTGCGCCAGATAGCTAATCTGGGCCGGCCGCAGGCGTGAAACATGAGACCCATTCTCTTCGTTGAGGTCGGAAGGTGAATCGCGACCAGACATTTGATGGCGAGGCCGCAATGCGTCTGTGTCGCTTTTTCTCCGATTTTCAATTGTGAAAATGCTAACGAAAGGGTGCGTAGGCCTTTGGTGGATTTTAGAAGGCGGGTCAACGGTGCGTTCTCAAAATCTGTCAACGCATCTCAACGAATAAACGAATCTCACTGGACGGTTTACCGGCTGACCGTCCAGGTCATACAGATTGTACAATGTAGCGGTGGACAGCCGCTGTGCTTTCAAACTCGTTGTGTATAGCAGTGAACAAGGAGGCTGAGCGTGTATGAGATACTGGAGAAAGAGGTTTTCTCCGAAGTCACTAAAATGATAGTCGTGTCCGCTCCCGACGTGGCCCGCAAGGCCCAGGCGGGTCAATTCGTCGTCGTTCGCGTGGTGGAAGAAGGGGAGCGCATCCCTTTGACCATCGCCGACTTCGATCGGGAGCGAGGAACTATCACTATGGTGTTTCAGGAGGTGGGTAAGTCTACCATGCACCTGGGCACTTTAGAGCAGGGAGATTCCCTGGCCAGTCTGACCGGTCCGCTGGGGCGACCCACCGAGATCGAAAACTACGGCACGGTGATCTGTGTGGGAGGCGGGGTGGGCATCGCTCCGGTGTATCCCATCGCTCGCGAGCTACGTGCTGCCGGTAATTACGTCATCTCCATTATCGGCGCGCGCAGCAAGGAACTGCTTTTCTGGGAAGACAAGATGAAATCGGTCAGCGATGAGCTTATCGTCTGTACTGATGATGGCTCCTACGGACGTAAGGCCCTGGTCACCGAACCTCTCAAAGAACTGCTCGAAAACCGCGATAACGTGGCCCGCATCTGGGCTATTGGCCCGGCGATTATGATGAAGTTCTGCAGTCTGACCACCAAGCCCTTCAATGTGCCCACCATTGTCAGCCTGAACTCCATCATGGTGGATGCCACGGGGATGTGTGGCGCTTGTCGGGTGGAGATCGGAGGAAAAACCAAGTTCGTGTGCGTGGATGGCCCTGAGTTTGATGGTCATCAAGTGGATTGGGACTTGCTCCTGGCCCGGCAGCGCATCTATCTGCCGGAGGAGAAGCTGGCCAAGGAGAAGTTTCTGGCCGAGCACCACGCTTGTATGAAAGATTAGCAAGATGAGGTGCGACGCACTGATTGCAGAAGGGCGTTGCATCTCTTAGCGAACTTCAGGGAGATGAACATGTCAGAGCCTGCCAAAGAATTGTCGAAAAAAGAACGCATGACCATACCTCGCCAGGAAATGCCTCGGCAGCAGCCGGTGGAGCGTCGCAAAAACTTCTTTGAAGTCGCTTTGGGCTACAGTGAGGAACTGGCGCTTCGGGAAGCGGAGCGCTGTCTGCAATGCAAAAAGCCCCGGTGCATTGAGGGCTGTCCGGTAGAGGTACCCATTCCGGAGTTCATCCTGGCCTTGCGTAACAAAGACTTGCCCGGAGCGGTGCGGGCGCTCAAGAGCAAAAATAACCTACCGGCCATTTGTGGTCGCGTGTGCCCACAGGAAACCCAATGCGAGATCCACTGTGTGCTGGCCAAGAAAGGCGAGCCGGTGGCCATTGGCCGCCTGGAGCGCTACGTGGCCGACTGGGAATTGGGACAGGGAGTGACTCCTCCCGAACTTCCGCCGCCTACCGGCAAGCGGGTGGCCGTGGTCGGTGCGGGACCGGCGGGCCTCACCTGTGCTGCTGACCTGGCACGCATGGGGCATCAGGTCACTATTTTCGAGGCCCTGCACGCGCCCGGCGGAGTGTTGATGTACGGCATCCCGGAATTCCGTCTGCCAAAGGACATCGTCCTCGCTGAGGTGGACTACGTGAAGAGCCTGGGGGTAGAGTTGCGCCTCAATGCCGTGATCGGCAAGTTGTTCACCATTGACGAGCTGCTCAACGAACAGGGGTACGATGCTGTGTTCCTGGGGACCGGGGCCGGGTTGCCCATTTTCATGAACATTCCGGGCGAGAACTACAACGGCGTTTATTCCGCCAACGAGTTTCTCACCCGGGTGAATTTGATGAAGGGCTATCTGTTCCCCCAGTGGGATACGCCGGTCAAAGTGGGCAGGAAGATCGCTGTAGTCGGGGCTGGGAACGTGGCCATGGACGCTGCCCGCTGCGCTTTGCGGTTAGGCACGATACGCGCTCTGGAGGAAGGCGGTGAATTGCCGGAGGTGCACATCGTTTACCGCCGTTCGCGCGCCGAGATGCCGGCCCGGGCCGAGGAGGTGGAGAACGCCGAAGCCGAAGGGGTGATCTTCGACCTGCTGACGAATCCGGTGGAGATCTACGGGCAGGACGGATGGGTGTCCGGTATGCGCTGTATTCGCATGGAGTTGGGCGAACCGGACGCCAGCGGCCGGCGCCGACCGGTGCCTATCCCCGGCTCCGAGTTCGACATGGATGTGGATACGGTGATCATGGCCCTGGGTACCCGTCCCAACCCCATGGTCTTCAGCAACTCCGGCGGGCTGGAACGTACCAGGTGGGGTACGGTCGTCGCCGATGAGGAGACGGGCAAGACCACCAAAGATCGGGTGTGGGCCGGTGGGGATATTGTCACCGGCGCGGCGACGGTGATCAGTGCCATGGGCGCGGGCAAGCGCGCCGCTGCCGACATTGACCGTTTTCTGCGAGGTGAGTAACGAATAAGCCTCCCG